>NZ_JASJSQ010000135.1:0-10295 GCF_030236855.1 Stenotrophomonas maltophilia group sp. Smal13 | reverse complement strand
AAGGTGGGTCAAGCCTGCTTCCAGCAGGCTTGACCACGAACATAGGATCTCGACTCTACAAAGAGCGACGGCCGAGCATGGGCTCGGCTCTGCAGCAACCGCAGGTCAGCGCATCAGCACCACTTCCTCAGCCGAGGTCGGGTGGATCGCCACGGTGTCATCGAACTGGGCCTTGGTCGCGCCCATCTTCACCGCCACCGCGAAACCCTGCAGGATCTCGTCGGCCGCTTCGCCCAGCAGGTGGATACCCACCACGCGTTCTTCCGGGCCGGCGCAGACCATCTTGAACAGGCTGCGCTGTGTACCGTTGGCCAGCGCCTGCAGCATCGGTCGGAAACGGCTGTGGTAAACGCTCACCTGGTCGAAACGCGCGCGCGCTTCTTCCTCGCTCATGCCCACCGCGCCCAGCGGCGGGTGCGAGAACACCACGCTGGCCACGTTCTCGTAATCCATCTTCGACTGCGGGCGACCACCGAACAGGCGATCCATCAACCGTCGCGAAGCAGCCACCGCCACCGGGGTCAGGCCGACCTTGCCGGCGATGTCACCCACCGCGTGCACGCTCGGTACGCTGGTGGTCTGCCATTCGTCCACCTGCACCTGCTGGTGTTCGCCAATGCCGATGCCGAGCGCTTCCAGGCCCAGATCACGACTGTTGCCGCGGCGGCCGGTGGCGAAGAACACCGCGTCGAACACGCTGTCGAGCGGGCCGTCATGGCCGAACGCACGTACGCGTTCGCCATCGCGCTGCAATTCGCGCAGGCGATAGCCGAAATGGATGCGCACGCCCTGCTGCTTCAGGTTCTCGGCCAGCTGATCAGTCAGCTCGTAATCGAAGCGATCCAGCAGCCGTTGGCCACGCACCAGCAGGCTCACCTTGCTGCCCAGTGCCTGCAGCAGGCCGGCCAGCTCCACCGCGATGTAACCGCCACCGATGATCGCCACCTCGGCCGGCGCCGCGCGCAGGTCGAAGAAATCATCGGAGACCAGGCCCAGTTCCGCGCCGGGGATATCTGGACGCAGCGGGTGCGCGCCGGTGGCGATCAGGATGTGCTCGGCGCTGTAACGCACGCCATCACTGCAGGCAACGGTATGCGCATCGAGCAGATGGCCGCGCGCCGGAATGCGCACCACGCCGGTCTCATCCAGGCGTTTGTGGTAGCTGGTGTGGATGTTGCTGATGTAGGCCTGGCGATGGATCACCAGTTCCTTCCACGACAGCGCCGGGCGCGCCTGAACATCGAAGCCCATCGCACTGGCCAGGCCGATGCGCTCGTGCAGGTCGGCCGCCAGCCACATCGCCTTCTTCGGCACGCAGCCGACATTGACGCAGGTCCCGCCCAGCTCACCGGGCTCCAGCATGGCCACGCGCTTGCCATGCTGCGCGGCACGGATCGCACCAGCCAGGCCGGCGGAGCCGCCGCCAAGGACGATCAGGTCGTAATCATAGGGTGCAGTGCTCATCGGAATCGCTCGGGTCGGTAAGGGGCAGGATCGATCGCTGGCGTGCGGCCGCAGACGAGATCGGCGATCAGCTGGCCGGTGCCGGCGCTCATGCTGATGCCGAGCATGCCATGCCCCGCTGCAAGCCAGACGTGAGGATGCGCGGGCGCGCGGCCGATCAACGGCACGTCGTCCACGCTCATGGGGCGCCACCCGCACCATTGCTCTTGCAGCTGCGCACCGCGCGGCGCGCGCAGGTAGCGGTCGGCGGCCTGCTGCAGGGCCTGCAGGCGGGCCGTGCGCAGCTGCGGGTCGGCACCGGCGAATTCCATGGTGCCGCCCAGTCGCAACGCATCGCGCCAGGCAATCACGAACACGGAATGGTCCTTCAGTACGACTGGACGCTGCGGCACCTGCTCCGGTCGTGACCAGGTCAGCGAATAGCCCTTGCCGGGCTGGATCGGCACGCGCAGGTCCAGTTGCCGTGCCCAGTCGCGCGACCACGGGCCAGTGGCCAGTACCAGCTCACGCGCCCGCACGGTCTGCAGGCCGGCCTGCACGCGTACGCCCTGCGCATCGTCACTGAATCCCTGCACGTCCACCTGTTCGTCGATCACCACGCCCTGCGCGCGCAGCACGCGCGCCAGTTCGGCGGTGTAGCGGTCCGGACGCAGCTGGGCATCGCCGGGGAAGTGGATCGCACCGGCAAGGCGATCATGGAACGCCGGATTGTCGCGCGCGTAGTCGGTGCCATCGATGCGCGCCGAGGCAATGCCCTGTGCGTTCAGCGCCTCACAATCGGCAGCGTGGTGATCGAAATTGCGGGCGTCACCGAACACATAGTCCAGACCGCGCGCCTCGAACTCGCAGTCCAGCGCATGCGTCTGCACCCACTGCGCCAGGCGCAGCCGTGAATCATTCAACAATGCGCCGCGTGCCCGCGTGGCGTGCAGCCAGTCGCGTGCGTTGCAGCGCGCCCCGAACTGCAGCAGCCAGCGCCACAATGCTGGGTCCAGTCGCGTACGCACGTACAGCGGCGCACGCGGATCGAGCATCCAGCGCAGCGCGCGCAACGGTACGCCAGGCGCTGGCAGCGGCGGCGCGTGGCTGGGGGTGATGGTGCCGCAGTTGCCATGCGAGGTCGCGCCGCCGACACGCCCACGGTCGATCACGCGTACCTGCCGGCCCTGTGCGCGCAGCGCGAGCGCGACGGCCAGTCCAATGGCACCGGCGCCGACCACGATCACATCCTCGCGCGCGCCCTGCATCGATCAGCCCTGCCCGGCCCCACGCCGCATCGGCGGCCACTGCCGGTAGGTCATCGCACGCCACAGCCATTCCATGGGCCCGAAACGGAAGCGGCGCAACCACGCGTGCGAAATGCCCACCTGCACAGCGAACAGCAGTAGTGCGAACAGCAGCTGCACGCTGCGCGGCATCACCTCGAACCATCCCAGTCCGTAGTGATAGAAAAGCAGCGTGCAGACCAGCGACTGCGCCAGGTAATGGGTCAGCGCCATGCGCCCCACCGGCGCCAGCCAGGCCAGCCGCGTGCGCCAGTGCACGATCCACGCCAGATAGCCCAGGCACATCGGCAGGCCGCCTATGGTCACCAGGCCCATCGCCGCCGTCACCGGAAGGTTGTAGGCGCCCGGTGCCAGGTAGGGTTTCCAGGCAACGCCGATCAACGTGACCAGCAGGCCCAGCGGCAACGCGACCCAGCGCAGCGACGCGTACAGCCGCGGGAAGCGCTCCGGCGCCGCCAGCGCGCCACTGCCGGCGAACCAGCTGCCGATCAGGAACATGCCCAGCACTTCCGGGCCGGTGATCAGCAGCGCCCCCATGGACGTACCGAACTCACTCAGGCGCTGCACATTGGCCTGCGCCCAGCTGCCCTGCCCGTACACCTGCCGCTGCAGCTCAATGCTCCGCTGCGCCTCGGCAAGCATGCCCTGCACATCTTCGGCCGAAGCCATCGACACCATCGCGCCGACCAGCAGCATCATCGCCACACCGCCGAGGTAGACCATCAACCCCATCCACGGCAGCCAGCTGCGTGGCGCCTCGCGGCACGCCAGCAGCGGCAACGAGATCAGTGCATACATCACCAGAATGTCGCCGGACCAGACCAGCAGTGCATGGCACAGACCGATCAGCAGCAAGCCAGCGCTGCGGCGCAGGTAGAACGGGGTGAAGTCGCGCCCGGCGGCCTCAGCGCGCTGCGCCATCACCGCGAAGCCGGCACCGAACAGCAACGAGAACAGGGTGAAGAACTTGCCCTGCACGAACACGTAGACAAAGGCATCGGCCCAGTAGTCGATGCCCTGCCAATGCACGTCGATGCCGGTGAACGCCAGGTCCAGCGGCCCGCTGAAGGCCTCGATGTTCATCAGCAGGATGCCCAGCAGCGCAGCACCGCGCAGCACGTCAAGCACGGCGATGCGTTCGCCGGAAGCCACCGGCTGCAGGGAAGGAGAAGCGGCGTTCACAGGGCGTCCGTCGGGCAGGTCCGCCATTATGCCGCCGGCCTGCGCGCCATGGATGGCCGCGCCGTGTTCCACAATCGCAACGGCCCGCCGAAGCGGGCCGTTGCTGCCATCACGATCGCGCTGCGATCAGTGCTGGTGACCGCCGTCGCCGTGGACGTGGCCGTGGTCGATTTCTTCCTTGCCGGCTTCGCGCACATCGACGATTTCCACGTCGAAGTGCAGGTCCTTGCCGGCCATCGGATGGTTCAGGTCGACGTCGACGACGCTCATGCCGACCTTCTGCACGGTCACCGCACGCGGGCCGAAGTTGGTCTGCAGCACGACCTGCTGGCCCGGAGCCAGCTTGGTGTTGCCGAAGTGCTTCTTCGGCACGCGCTGGGACAGGCCCTCACGGCGCTCGCCGTAGGCATCGGCAGCGTTGACGTCGACGCTGAAGGTCGCGCCGGCTTCCTTGTCCATCATGGCGTTTTCCAGGCCCGGGATGATGTTGCCGTGGCCGATCAGGATCGCCAGCGGCTCGCCGCGGTCCTTGGACGATTCGATCGGCTCCTGGCCGACTTCGGAAACGGTGTAGTGGAAGCGGACAACGCGGTCTTTTTCGATCTTCATGCGCAACTCTGTCTGGATCTGCCGGAGGCAGGCGGGTTGGGGCGGGTTGTCGCCCGGCGGGGACGCCGCCATCATGACGGCCAATCCTAAGGTGGCGCATTATCCGGAGATCATGCACATCACGCCAGTTTCGTCCGGCCTGCGCCGGCTCCTCGCCCCGGCCCTGCTGCTGGCCCTGCCCGTGCTGATGACCGCCTGCGGCGGCGGCAAGGCCACCCGACCCGCGCCGCCCCCGCCGACCGCGAACTGGCCGAAGACCGTGCCGGACAATCCCGAGGCGGCCAACTCGGTGCTGATGCGCGCCATCAGCCTGGTCGGCACCCCCTATCGCTATGGCGGCAATACTCCCGACTCCGGCTTCGACTGCAGCGGCCTGGTGGCCTACGTCTACCGCGAGATGCTGGACCTGAAACTGCCGCGCACCTCGCGCGACCTGGCGGCGGTACAGGGCCCGAAGATCGACCCGCAGCGCCTGGCCACCGGCGACCTGGTGTTCTTCGGCAGCCGCGGCAGCGTCACCCATGTCGGCATTTATGTGGGTGAAGGGCGCTTCGTGCACGCGCCGAGCACCGGTGGCACGGTCCGGCTGGACTCGCTCAGCGGTCCGTACTGGAAGGACCACTACACCGGGGCGAAACGCGTCCTTCGCTAAGATGAACAGGCGATATGTTCAAAATTGTGACGCACATCACCGTGCAACTAACGATTTACTAACGGAATTTTTAACTTATTGCCGCTTTTACAGGGCATGATGCCCCATCGTTTTTTTCCTGTGACCGACGCGTGACGACTGACGACCTGAAAAGCGAAGGCCAGACTTCCGTATCTTCACGTAGTGCCCGCCCGCTGTTGCTTGGCCTGGCACTGTGTCTGACCAGCCTTCCGGCCTGGTCGCAGACTGCTCCGAACCGTTCCGATGTGACCCCGGCCCCGGTGGCCGAGAGCACCGCCCGACCGGCCGCCAAGGCCGAGGCTGCCGCTCCGCAGCGCAGCCGCGTCGATGCCGCCGCCAGCGCCACGCTGGCCGCCCTGCTGCCGCACCTGGCCGCCAATGACACCATTCCGCTGATGGACCGCTCGGCCGTGGTAGCCGGTGATCTCAGCCGCCTGCTCGCCAACTACGACACCAGCAGCGCCGCCAATGGCAGCGTTGTCGGCACCGCCGCCGACAACGGCAAGGTGCAATCGCTGCTGCGCCGCGCGATGACCCTGCTGGGCACCCCGTACCGTTGGGGTGGCAGCAACCCGGACAGCGGTTTCGACTGCAGCGGCCTGGTCGGTTACGTGTTCCGCTCGGCCCTGGGCATCGAGCTGCCGCGCGTGTCGCGCGAGATGGCACACGACGACAACGCCGAACTGATCAATGATCGCACCGCACTGGCTGCCGGTGACCTGGTGTTCTTCGGCCGCAAGGGCCGCGTCGACCACGTCGGCATCTATGTTGGCGATGGCCGCTTCCTGCACGCACCGAGCTCCGGCAAGGACGTCCGCGTGGACACCCTGCTCAGCGGCTACTGGGGCAACAAGTTCATGCAGGCCCGCCGGGTCGATCTCTGATCTGACCGGTTGGCGCTACCGCGCCGCCTGACACGAGAAAGCCGCTGCCCTGCAGCGGCTTTTTTGTTGGGCCCGTGCAATTGGTGGGTAGCTGCCGACCTTGGTCGGTACCGCCGCCATCCACGCATGGCGTGGATCTACCAGGGCCCAGCGTGGCCGGCACCGCGTCGGCCACCTCCCAAACAAAAGGCCCGCCGGTCAGGGCGGGCCTTTCGTCCCCACGCAACCTCAGCCGCGTGGCGGTGTCGGGTCCGGATCGTCCACGCCCACGTTGCTGGACGGGTTGTCATACACCGCCTGGTCAAGCAGGCCGGTTTCCTTGGCCACGATCACCGGCACCAGCATCTGGCCCGTCACGTTCGTCATCGTGCGCATCATGTCCAGGATGCGGTCGATGGCATACAGGTAGCCGATGGTCTCCAGCGGCAGGTTGGCTGCGCTCAGCACCACCGTGGCCATGATCACCGCGGTACCTGGCACGCCGGCCGTACCGAAGCTGCCCAGCACCGACGCGATCAGCACCACCACGTACTGCTCCGGGGTCAGCGGCACACCGCTGTACTGCGCGATGAACACCGCGCACAGCGCCGGATAGATCGCGCCGCAGCCATCCATCTTGATGCTGGCACCCAGCGGCACCGCGAACGAACCGTAGTCCTTGTTCACGCCCAGGTTGTGGGTGATCGAGCGCAGCGCCACCGGCATCGCTGCGAAGCTGGACGAGCTGACGAAGGCGACCTGCATGCCCGGCGCCGCGCCACGGAAGAACTTCAGCGGGTTCAGGCCGTGCGCCAGCAGCAGTGCGCTGTAGACCACCACGATGTGCAGTGCGCAGGCCACGTACAGCGCCAGCACGAAGTGGCCCAGCGGCAGCAGCTTCTCGAAACCGTAGCTGCCGACCAGGCCGGCAATCAGGCCGAAGGTGCCGATCGGGGTGACTTCCAGCACGAAGCGGGTCACCTGGATCATGATGTCGCTCATCTGCCCGACCAGCTTGCGCGCCTCGGTCACCTTCTCGCCCAGCTTGACGATGGCAAAGCCCACCAGGCCAGCGAAGAAGATCACTGGCAGGATCGAGCCGCGACCGGCAGCCAGCACGGTTTCACCGGCCGCATTGACCTTGGTGCCGATGCCGGACAGCGCGTAGAAGACATTGGCCGGCACCACGTCCAGCAGCACCTGCACCACGCTGGGCACTTCGCGCGGCACGTAGTTGCTGGCCATCGACAGCTGCAGGCCACCGGCCCCGGGCTGCAGCACGGTACCCACGCCCAGGCCGACGCACACCGCCAACGCGGCGGTGATCACGAACCACAGGAAGGTGCGGCCACTGAGCGCGGCGACCGACTTCTGGCCGTGCAGCGACGAGATTGCGTTGATGACCGCGAAGAACACCAGCGGCACGGCGATCATCTTGATCAGGGTGACGTACAGCTCGCCGAGCGGGCCGAACCACGTTTCCGCGGCCGGGCCGAGCGCCCAGCCGGCCAGCGCGCCGAGCACGAAGCCACCGACCACGCGCTGCCAGAATGGAATCCGCAGCCAGGCAGAGACCAGCTTCATAGGCAATCCAGAGGGGAAGGAAGGGATGCTGGCACGATAGCCCATGGCGGCCCGCAGAACGACCGCCCGGCCGGCAAATCAGTGTGTCATCGGCGTGCCTTGCGAGGGCGGGCATAATGAACGTCCCGTTACAGTTTGTGAGATCCCAGCGTCCATGCGCCGTTCCGTCTCCCTGTTGGCCGCCTGCGCCACCACCCTGCTGCTGGGCGCCTGCGCCAGCACCACCCCCGCGTCCGCCCCGGCCGGCCTGAAGGTCGCCGTCGACCCCGTTGCCCATCCGGCCGGCGAGACCCCGCAGTGGTGGTACCGCAGCGGCGCCGCCCAGGCCGCCGCCAACGGCGCGATGTCCGGCAAGGCCAAGAACGTCATCCTGTTCCTCGGCGACGGCATGAGCCTGACCACGGTGGCCGCCTCGCGCATCTACGAAGGCCAGCAGAAGGGCGGCTCGGGTGAAGAGAACCTGCTGTCCTGGGAGCGCTTCCCGGCCACGGCGTTCAGCAAGACCTACAACACCGATTCGCAGACCCCGGATTCGGCCGGCACCATGACCGCCATCACCACCGGCGTGAAGACCCACATGGGCGCGATCGGCGTCAGCGCCGGCAGCCGCACCGACTGCGCCGACAGCCTGTCCAAGGGCCTGCTGACCTGGCTGCAGCTGGCCGACAGCGCCGGCCTGGCCACCGGCGTGGTGTCCACCGCACGCCTGACCCATGCCACTCCGGCCGCCACCTATGCGCACTCGCCCGAGCGCAACTGGGAAAACGACACCGACCTGACCGAAGCCGCGAAGGCCGCCGGCTGCAAGGACATCGCCCAGCAGCTGTTGTCCACCTCGCGCTATGGCCGTGGCCCGCTGGTCGCCCTCGGCGGTGGTCGTGGTGAGTTCACCACCGTGGAAGAGCGCGATCCCGAGTACGACGACAAGGTCGGCCAGCGCCTGGACGGCCGCAGCCTGGTGCAGGAATGGCAGCAGGCGCATCCGCAGGGTGCCTACGTGTGGAACAGCAAGCAGCTGGCCGCCGCCGCGAATGCGCCGGCCATCCTTGGCCTGTTCGAGCCGGACCACATGCGCTACGAATACGAGCGCCCGCAGGATCCGGGCGGTGAGCCGAGCCTGGCCGAACTGACGGCGGCAGCCATCAAGAACCTGGCCAAGCACCAGGAAGGCTACGTGCTGATGATCGAAGGCGCGCGCATCGACCACGCCAACCACAGCGGCAACGCCTACCGTGCGCTGACCGAGACCGTGGCCCTGTCCGACGCGGTGCGCGTGGCCAACGAACTGACCTCGGCCGACGATACCCTGATCATCGTCACCGCCGACCACTCGCACACCCTGAACTTCGTCGGCTACCCGGCGCGCGGCAACCCGATCCTGGGCAAGGTGAAGGACAAGGGCGGCGAAGATGGCGCCGGCAAGCTCGACTACGCGCTGGACGGCACCGGCCAGCCGTACACCACCCTGAGCTACGCCAATGGCCCGGGCCATACCGGCAGCAGCAACCAGCAGCCGGCCGGTCCGAAGCGTTACCCGCACAACCCGAGCAGCTTCGAACCGGCCAACGGCCGCCCGAACCTGCGCGAGGTCGACACCGAGCATCCGGACTACATGCAGGAAGCACTGGTGCCGATGAAGTCCGAGTCGCACGGCGGCGAAGACGTCGGTATCTGGGCACGCGGCCCGGGCAGCAAGGCGATCCGCGGCACGCTGGAACAGAACGCGATCTACCACATGATCGTGCAGGCCACCCCGGCCCTGCGCGAACGCCTGTGCCAGGCCGGCACCTGCGATGACAAGGGCGTGCCGGTGCAGCTGCCGGCGCCGACCGCATTCGAGCGCAAGGCCGAGGCCAAGTGATCGTGAGGCAGGCCTACCCTGCTCCTGCCAGCGGCCGCTTCGCGCGGTCGCTGGTCCTGCTTGGCGTGCTGGTCAGCGCCAATGCAGCGGCACAGGCACCGGCGTGCAAGCTGCTGACCGACGAACACGGATTGTGGCCGCTGCCCAACTGCGAAGTGGTCGATCACCGGCCGAAGATCAGTGCCGACACCTTGAAGGACCTGAATTACGACGACCATGGCCTGGCCGTGGTGTACGCCGACCAGGGCTTCCACTACGTCAACCGCAAGGGCCGCAGCCTGCCGGTACTGACCTGGGACAACGGTCCGGAAACACCGCAGGAAGGCCTGCTGCGCGCCCGCGTCGGCAACCGCGTGGCCTACTTCGATCTGAAGTTCCGCCAGGTGGTGCCCGGCACCTTCGATTTCGGTTGGCCATTCCAGGATGGCGTGGCCGAAGTCTGCAATGGCTGCCGGCGCGGCACGCCGGATGCCGATGGCCACACGCCGATGGAAGGCGGAGAGCGGTTCCGCATCGACCGTTCGGGCCGTCGGGTAAAGTAGGGTTTTCGGCAGGGCTGCGCCCTGCACCTGCAGACGCAACGGCCGAAGCAACAGCGTGCATTCCGTGGGATGGCGGGGCACTGTGGGTTTGCGGGGACGGCGCAAGTACGTCCATGTAGCCTTGGTCGCCGCATCCATGCGGCTCACACCCCGCAAACCCACAGTGCCCCGCCTTCGACAGATCTCCGCGGCTGTTGGTAGGTGTCGACCTTGGTCGACACATCTGTCAGA
>NZ_JASJSQ010000134.1:0-10554 GCF_030236855.1 Stenotrophomonas maltophilia group sp. Smal13 | reverse complement strand
CGTGCGCGCCAGCCACGGAAAAGAAAAAAGAAAATCAAAAGCAACAGCCGGGGGTTGAGGCAGAATCGGGGTTTCGGCTGGAGGTCTGCGCGTGCATCCAATTGAAAGCGAACGCCTGCGCCTGCGTGCGATTGAACCTGATCGCGATGCGGCGCCGATGCTGGCGCTGTTGAATGATCCGGGCTTCGTGCGCTTCATTGGTGACCGCAATGTGCGCAGTGAAGAACAGGCGCGTGAGTACATCGCGCTGCGGGTGCTGCACAGCTATGCGTTGAATGGGTTCGGCATGTATGCCATCGAGCGGTTGTCCGATGGGGCGTGGCTGGGCAATGCCGGGCTGGTGCGCCGCGATGGCCTGCCGGGGCCGGACATCGGCTACGCGGTGCTGTCTGAATTCGCCGGGCAGGGTTATGCCGGTGAGGCGGCGCGGGCGGTGTTCGCGCATGCGCGCGCTGAGCTGGGCCTGCAGGATCTGTACGGCATCACCGATCTGGACAACGTGGTGTCCGGGAAGATCCTGCTGGGCCTGGGCATGCAGGAGCGCGGGGTGATCCAGTTGCCGGGCATCGAAACGCCCAGCCGGCTGTACGCCACCTTGGGTGCGGCTGACGTCGGGTAGTGCCGGCCGCTGGCCGGCACAGTAGCAGCTGACGGTGGGTGCCGACCGTTGGTCGGCACGATTCAGATGCAGTGCCGACCAACGGTCGGCACCCACCATCAACCGCGCAGTTCGGCCAGCTGCGCCTGCAGCTCGGCCACGGCCGCTTCCAGCTGGGCCACGCGCTCGGCCAGGCCGGGATCGGCCGCGTCGCTGCCACCGCCGCTGCTGGCGTATTTGGCCGCAAGCGCCGCGCCGTCCACTTCACCGCACAGCAGGTGCATGTAGCGGTCTTCGCGCTGGCCGCTGGCGCGCGGCAGTACTACCAGCAGCGCGCGCTGCTGCAGGCGCTCGATGGCGTGGCGGGCTTCGTCGGCGTCGGCGAAGCGGTGCAGGCGCTCGCTGCGCGTGACCAGTTCGCCCAGGGTCTGCGGCCCACGCAGCAGCAGCATCGCCAGCAGCACGGTCTGCTGCCGGGTCAGGTCCAGCGCGGCCTGCAGGCGGTGCTCGTAACGGTCTGCTCGCGAGGAGAAGTGCTGGCGGGCCAGGCCCAGTGTTTCCAGCTGGCGCAGCGCGTGCTGCACGCTGCCGGCATCGACGTTCATCACCGGCTCGCGGGCGGTCTTCTGGTTGGCGGCCGATTGGGCGGCGTTGACCGTCAGCGGATAGGTGTCCGGGGTGGTTGCCTCCTTCTCCACCAGGCAGCCCAGCAGGCGGGCCTGCACGGCGTCGAGCAGGGGGACGTCGGGGGTCTGGGTGGAATCGGTCATGGCGGCCTCCGGAAGGGCAACGGGTCAACCGCCAAGCATAGCCGTCCAGGGACCGCCTTTGCCGGTAAAATGCGCCGGTATATCTGATTGCCGGTGAATCCATGCGTCGTCCCGTTTCCCTGTCCCTGACCCTGCTCGCCACCGCGGCGCTGGGCCTGTCCGCCTGCAAGCGCGTGGATGCGCCCGCCGCCGAAGCCGCTGCACCGGAGGCCCCGGCCGCCGCTGCCAAGGCCGACGGCGCGCTCGATGCCACTGCCAACGACAATCTCAATGCGGTGCTGTGGATGCAGCGCGCGCAGGAGTACAAGGCGATCACCGAGCAGACCTACCGTGCCGCCGCCGACCACCTGGATGCCGCGCTGAAGGAAGCCCACTGGGATGCGCTGGTGCCGGAAGAACGCGGCAACGAGGCCAAGGGCCTGAAGCCGGCCGTGGTGCTGGACGTGGATGAGACCGTGCTGGACAACTCGCCCTACCAGGCGCGCCTGGTACGCGACGGCAAGGAATACGACGAGCTGACCTGGGACCAGTGGGTGGCCGAAAAGAAGGCCAAGGCCATTCCGGGCGTGGTTGATTTCGCCAAGGCCGCCAACGCCAAGGGCGTGACCCTGCTGTACATCTCCAACCGCGCCGTGCACCTGAAGGACGCAACCCTGGCCAACCTGCGCGAGCAGGGCCTGCCGGTGGCCGATGACAGCGTGTTCCTGGGCCTGGGCACCGTGGTCGAAGGCTGCGAGCAGGCCGGCAGCGAGAAGAACTGCCGCCGCCGCCTGGCCGGGCAGAAATACCGCGTGCTGATGCAGTTCGGCGACCAGCTGGGCGATTTCGTCGAAGTGACCGCCAACACCAACGACGGTCGTGACGCGCTGCTGCAGCAGTACCACGACTGGTTCGGCGAGCGCTGGTGGATGCTGCCGAACCCGACCTACGGCGGCTTCGAGCCGGCGCAGTTCAACAACGACTACAGCCAGTCGCGCCAGGCCCGTCACGACGCCAAGCGCGCTGCGCTGGACTACGCACCGTGAGCCGCGCGCCGCTGCCGCTGCGCGATGACGAGCGCCTGATCTTCGCGCTGGACGTGCCTGACCGCGTGCAGGCGCTGGAGTGGGTCGACCGCCTCGGCGACAGCGTGGCGTTCTACAAGATCGGCATGGAACTGCTCGCCTCCGGCGAGTACTTCCAGGTGTTGGACGAGCTGGCCCGCCGCGACAAGCGCGTGTTCGTCGACCTGAAGTTCTTCGACATCCCGGCCACCGCCGCGGCGGTGATCAAGCGCCTGTCGCAGTGGCCGGTCAGCTACGCCACCATCCACGGCTGGCACCCGGCGATGATGGAAGCCTGCGCCGCCGCCAACAGCAGCGACATGCGCCTGCTGGCGGTGACCGTGCTGACCTCGATGGGCCGCCCGGACCTGGCGCAGATGGGCATCGACCGTGAGCCGGTGGACGTGGTGGTCGAGCGCGCGCTGGCCGCGCAGGCGGCCGGTATCGATGGCGTGATCGCCTCGGGCCAGGAAGCCGGCCCGATCCGCGCCGCTACCGGCGCCGGGTTCTCGATCGTCTGCCCGGGCATCCGCCCCGGTGGCCCGGTCGGCGATGACCAGAAGCGTACCGTTGGCGTGGCCCAGGCCTTTGCCGATGGCGCCGATGCCATCGTGGTCGGTCGCCCGATCCGCCTGGCCGCCGATCCGCAGGCTGCGGCCCGGGCCATCCAGCAGGAAATCGCGTCGGCGTTGGCTACGCGCTGAGATTCCGCTGCGCAGTCTGCAGGCCCGAACGCCATCCCGACCCGCGCGGGATGGCGTTTTTGCATCCGCCGAAGGACCGGTTGTGCCCGAATCGCCGCAAAACCTGCCGTAGATTTCATGGCCCCGGCGCAAGGCATCAGGATAATCAATAAAATCAATGATTTATATGACACTACGTGAAGTGTTGCCTTAACTTGAGCGGCAGCGTAGGATCGCCGCCATCCGGTCCTCGGACCGGACATGTGCCACAACACTGTCCACCGGCCCTGCGCCGGCTTGAAGAGCCTGTGATCCTCGTGATCCCGGCTCTTTTTTTATTCCGATCAGTGACTTGCACAAGAAACCGCGGAAACCGTGACGTCCCGGCTTGCCGCTGTCACCTCGCAGGCCGCAAGATGCGGACCGGTCCGGGGAGTCCGAGTGCATGAGCGTGGCAGTGCGAGGAAGGTCTGCGCGTGGATGGGGGCTGGCAGTCATGCTGCTGCTGGCCGTGACCGCGTGCCGTGAACCGGCCAACGATCCGGCCAGGCCGGCAGCCGAACCGGTTGCGGCGGTGCAGGCGATGGCCCTGCGCCTGGCCGAGGACGATCTGGTCGGCTATGCAAAGCTGTCGGTTCCACCCAGCCAGTACCAGCGCCTGCAGCAGGCCTGGGCCGAGGGCCACAGCCAGTGGCCCCTGACCGAGCTGCCGCTGGGTGACCAGCTGCTGCCGATGCTGGCCGCACTGCGCACGCCCAATGCCGGTGCCGAACTGCAACGCAGCTTCGACCGCCAGCTGGCTGGCCAGGCCGGTGCCGTGCGCCAGGCCGCGCAGTCGATGGGCAACTTCGGTGTGCAGTACCTGCGCCACCAGAAGGGCTATACGCCCGGCCAGCAGGCCCATTACATCGCCCTGGTGGAAACCCTTGCCAGCTGGGCGCAGGGCGCGCCGATCAGTGACCGTGCGCGTGCACGCAGCACGATCGCCGCGCTGGTGGGTGCCGCCGGCAAGGTTGGCTTCGACGATGAGGCCGGCCTGCAGGCCGCGGGCATGGAAGGCAGCCTGCAGCAGCTGGCGCCGTTCATCCATACCCTCAAGGCGGTGCTGGGCAGCTACGGGTTGGGCGTGGATGACGCACTGCGCAGCGTGCGCGGTGAACTGCTCTCGGTGGAAGGCGACAACGCGCTGGTGCGCCTGCACTACGACCTGGCGGGGCGTGAGATGACCCTGCAGCTGCCGCTGAGCCGCCGCGAGGGCCATTGGTACCTGACCCGCACCCTGGCCGACACCGATGCCCTGCTGCGCAAGGCCGACGCGGCCCGTGCCGCAGCGGCGCCGGCACCGGCCGAGACCCCGCCCGAGGGTGGGGAAGCGGCAACACTGCCGCCTAAGCCATAATGGCGCCGATGTCGAAACAGAACCCGCTGCCGTTCCCCGGCGAAGAATCCCAGTCGACGCCCGCCGATACGGTGCCGGCGTCCCCCTCGACCGGTACCGGCCCGAACCCGGTACCGCCGCCCGCGCACGCGCGTCCGGCCGGCCGCCGCCCGCTGTGGGCTCGCCTGCTCGGCCGCCTGGTCGAGCCGTGGCTGTCGCTGAAGATCGAACCGGAAGACCCGGGCCAGTACAACGATGGCCGCCCGGTCATGTACGTGCTGGAAGACTACGGCCTGTCCAATGCGCTGATCCTGGACAAGGCCTGCCGCCAGGCCGGCCTGCCATCGCCGCTGGTGCCGCTGGCCGGTGACCCGACCGGCCGCAAGCGCGCCTACCTGGCGCTGTCGCGGCGCAGCTCCAGCAACTCGCTGATTCCCGAACAGCGCGGCGCCAAGACCCATTCGGACTCGCTGGCCAAGGTCCTGCAGGCACATCGCGTGCGCGATGACCTGGACGTGCACCTGGTGCCGGTGTCGATCTTCGTCGGCCGCGCGCCGGACAAGCAGAGCGGCTGGTTCGCCGTGCTGTTCTCGGAAAACTGGGCGCTGGTCGGCCGCTTCCGCCGCCTGCTGGCGGTGCTGCTCAACGGCCGCAGCACCATCGTCCGCTTTGCCCCGCCGATCTCGCTGCGCAGCACCGTGGACGAAGGCCTTGAGCCGGAGCGCACGGTGCGCAAGCTGCAGCGCGTGCTGCGTACCCATTTCCGCCGCATCCGTGAATCGGTGATCGGCCCTGACCTGTCGACGCGGCGCCTGCTGGTCGACCAGGTGCTGGCCGCCGAACCGGTGCGCGAAGCGATCGCCGCACAGGCCAAGCGCGACAATTCGAAGCCGGCCGATGCCTGGAAGAAGGCACACGCCTACGCCTGGGAAATCGCCGCGGACTATTCCAGCCCGGTGGTGCGCTCGGCCAGCTTCATGCTCAGCCACGTGTGGAACCGCATCTATGCGGGCGTGCTGGTGCACCACCTGGACAAGTTCAAGGCCGCCGCGCCGGGCCACGAAGTGGTCTACGTGCCCAGCCACCGCAGCCACATGGACTACCTGCTGCTGTCCTACCTGCTGTACGACCGTGGCATCGTGCCGCCGCACATCGTGGCCGGCATCAACCTGAACCTGCCGGTGGTCGGCACCCTGCTGCGCAAGGGCGGTGCGTTCTTCATCCGCCGCTCGATCCGTGGCAACGCGCTGTACTCGGCGGTGCTCAGCGAATACGTCGCGCAGCTGGTGGCCGGTGGCTACTCGCTGGAGTACTTCGTCGAAGGCGGCCGCTCGCGTACCGGCCGACTGCTGCAGCCCAAGGGCGGCATGATCTCGATGACGCTGCGCGCGTTCCTGCGCCAGCCGCGCAAGCCGGTGCTGTTCCAGCCCATCTACATTGGCTACGAGAAGCTGATGGAGGGCGGCAGCTACCTGGACGAACTGTCCGGCCGGCCGAAGGAAAAGGAATCGATCTGGTCGCTGCTGTGGGGCATCCCCAAGGTGCTCAAGCAGAACTACGGCCAGGTGGTGGTGAACTTCGGCGAACCTATCGCACTGAACGACGTGCTCGCCGAGAAGGCGCCGGAGTGGAAGGGCGAGGCGGTCTCCGAGGACGAGAAGCCGGCGTGGCTGTCGACCACGGTGGATACGCTGGCCGAACGCATCCAGGTGCGCATCAACGGTGCCGCCGACGTCAACCCGATCAACCTGCTGGCGCTGGCCCTGCTGTCCACGCCGAAGCATGCGATGGGCGAGGCCGACCTGATCGCGCAGATCGAGCTGTGCAAGACCCTGCTGGTCGAGATGCCGTACTCGGACCGGGTGACGGTGACCCCGCACTCGCCGGAGCGGATCATCGCCCATGCCGAGGAAATCAACGTCCTCACCCGCATCAAGCACCCGCTGGGCGACGTGCTCAGCGTCAGCGGCGATACCGCAGTGCTGCTGAGCTACTTCCGCAACAACGTGGTGCACCTGTTCACCGCCTCGTCGTGGGTGGCCTGCTGCTTCCAGAACAACCGCCGCATGAGCCGCACCGGCCTGGTCCAGCTGGGCCGTACGGTGTATCCGTTCCTGCAGGCCGAGCTGTTCCTGCCGTGGAGCGAGGACGAGTTCGCCCTGCGCATCGACCGGACCATCGATGTGTTCGTGCGCGAGGGCCTGCTGCAGAACGTCAACGATGACGACGGCGGCATCCTGGCGCGCAATACGGGGCAGACCGACGAGGTGTTCCGCCTGCGTGCGATCGGCCATTCGCTGCAGCAGGCGTTCGAGCGCTATTACATCGCCATCTCGGTGCTGGTGAAGAACGGCCCGGGCGTGCTCGGCGCGGCCGAGCTGGAAAGCCTGTGCCAGCAGGCCGCGCAGCGGCTGAGCCTGCTCTATGCACCGGCGGCACCGGAGTTCTTCGACAAGTCCCTGTTCCGCGGCTTCATCCAGAAGCTGCGCGAGCTGCGCCTGGTGTGGCCGGACGAGAACAGCAAGCTGCTGTTCGACGAACGCCTGGACGCCTGGGCCAAGGATGCCAAGTTCATCCTCGGCCGCGAGCTGCGCCACACCATCGAGCGGGTCAGCCCGGAAGCGGCCCGCCCGGACGAGCCTGCGCCGCAGGATTGAAGGCAGCGCCGGGTCATGCCCGGCGAACGGCATGCCAACCAAGGTTGGCATCTACCGGGGCGAAGCAGTAGATCCACGCCATGCGTGGATGGGCCACCGCTCAGGCCGGTTCGTCGGGAATCTGCAGGCTTTCCAGCCTGGCGATGCAGTCCTTCAGCTGCAGCTTGCGCCGCTTCAGGCGCTTGGCTTCCAGCTCGTCCTCGCCATTGGCGGCCATGCGGGTGATCTGTTCATCCAGCAGGCGGTGCTCGGCGCGCAGGGCGGCGAGGTGCTCGACGATCTCGGCGGGGCTGTAGGTGTCCACAGCCTCCGAGCATACACAGCGATGATGACTGCCGGGAGAGGGGAATTCCGACCCCCGGCCGTGGCCGCTCCGAGCCGTTAGAATGGAACCCATGAGTGCCGTGATTTCCCTTCCCGATCCCCAGCCGCGCGCCGCCCGTGATCCGCGCGTGGCCGAGCGCGAGCAGCACAAGCTGGCCAAGCGCCTGCGCCGCCAGGTCGGCGAGGCGATTGCCGACTTCGGCATGATCGAGGCCGGCGACAAGGTCATGGTCTGCCTGTCCGGCGGCAAGGACAGCTACACCCTGCTGGACGTGCTGCTGCAGCTGCAGAAGAAGGCGCCGGTGCCGTTCGAGCTGGTGGCGGTGAACCTGGACCAGAAGCAGCCGGACTTCCCCGAGCACGTATTGCCGGAATACCTGGCAGGCCTGGGCGTGCCGTACCACATCATCGAGCAGGACACCTATTCGGTGGTCAGCCGGGTCATCCCGGAAGGCAAGACCATGTGTTCGCTGTGCTCGCGGCTGCGTCGTGGCGCGCTGTACAACTACGCCGAGACCCACGGTTTTACCAAGATCGCGCTGGGCCATCACCGTGACGACATGGTGGCCACGTTCTTCATGAACCTGTTCCACCACGCCAAGCTGTCGGGCATGCCGCCGAAGCTGCGCAGCGATGACGGCAAACACGTGGTGATCCGGCCGCTGGCCTATGTGCGCGAAAGCGACATCGTCGAGTACGCACAGGCGCGCCAGTTCCCGATCATTCCCTGCAACCTGTGCGGCAGCCAGGAGAACCTGCAGCGCCGCCAGGTCGGCCTGATGCTGAAGCAATGGGAAAAGGACCACCCGGGCCGCATCGAGCAGATCGCGCGGGCCATGGGTGAAGTCCGGCCCTCGCAGCTGGCCGACACCACCCTGTTCGACTTCATGGCGCTGGGCCGTCGCGACGACGCGCCGCTGCCCGACGCCCATGCCTGGCTGGCCGGTTCCCCGGCCGACGCCGACGCAGATCCCGAGACGCCCACCGTTTAAGGTCGGTCGCCCTTCCTCTTTGCCATCCGGAATTCCATGTTCTTTCGCAACCTGACGTTCTTCCGTTTCCCGACCACCACCGATTTTTCCGAAGTCGACACCCTGCTGCCGCACGCGCTGCTGAAGCCGGTCGGCGCGCTGGAAATGAACTCGCGCGGCTTCATCTCGCCGTTCGGTCGCGAGGAGAAGGAGCTGCTCTCCCACCGCATCGCCGAACACCTGTGGCTGACCGTGGGCGGCGAGGACAAGATCCTGCCGGCGGCGGTGGTCAACGACCTGCTCGAGCGCAAGCTGGAGGAGATCGAGGAGAAGGAAGGCCGCCGCCCGGGTGGCCGCGAGCGCAAGCGCATGAAGGACGACCTGCTGCATGAACTGCTGCCGCGCGCCTTCGTGAAGTCCTCGCGCAACGACGCCTTCATCGACCTGCAGCACGGCTACGTGGCGGTGGATACCTCCAGCCGCAAGACCGGCGAGTACTTCATGTCCGACATCCGCGGCCTGCTCGGCAGCTTCCCGGCGATGCCGCTGAATGCCGAAGTCGCACCGCGTTCGATCCTGACCGGCTGGATCGCCGGCGAGCCGCTGCCGACCGGGCTGAGCCTGGGCGAAGAGTGCGAGATGAAGGACCCGGTGGAAGGTGGCGCGGTGGTCAAGTGCCAGCACCAGGAACTGCGCTGCGACGAGATCGACAAGCACCTGGACGCCGGCAAGCAGGTGACCAAGCTGGCGCTGATCTTCGAAGACAACCTGTCCTTCGTGATCGGCGACGACCTGATCGTGCGCAAGCTGAAGTTCCTCGACGGCGCCTTGGACCAGCTGGAGCATGCCGACGAAGACGGCCGCCGCGCCGAGTTCGATGCCCGCTTCGCCCTGCAGAGCGCCGAGATCCGCCGCCTGTTCCTGTTGCTGGAAGAAGCCTTCAAGCTCAGCAAGGCTGACTGAACAGGCAGCCCGACGGCCGCCGGTCATCCGGCGGCCCGAAGCGGCGCTATGCTGGGCGCATGAGCCGTCTGCTGCGCCGCCTGATCAGCCCGACCCCGCCCGCCACCGTACAGCGCGACACCGTTCGCCTGCGCCTGGAGGATGCCGAGATCGAGGTGCTGCGCGTGCGTGATCCGCGTGCGCGCCGCATCAAGCTGAGCGTGGACGAACGCGGCGCACGCTTGACCCTGCCACCGCGCGCAAGCCTGGTGATGGGCGAACGCTTTCTGGAACAGCACCGCGACTGGCTGGCATTGCAGCTGCGCCAGTACCAGGGCCAGGGCCTGCCGGCACCGCTGCAGCCCGGCGAAGACGGCGTGCTGCCCCTGCGTGGCGAACTGCTGCCGCTGCGCTGGCAGGAAGGCCGCTACGCGCGGCTGGAGATCGACGCGCACGGCGCCTGCGTGCAGTGGCCGACCCGCGGCGGTGATGCCACCCTGCGCCGCCTGCTGCGCGAGTTCTACGAAGCCCAGACCCGCGCCGACGTCGGCCGATGGCTGCCGAAGTACCTGCCCACCCTGCCGCGCGCACCCAGCCGCCTGCGCCTGAAGGTGATGTCCTCGCAATGGGGCTCACTTGCCCCGGACGGCAGCATGGCACTGGACCTGGCCCTGGTGCTGGGCCGATCCGAGGCGTTCGAGTACGTGCTGGTGCACGAACTCTGCCACCTGATCCAGCCGAATCACTCACCCGCGTTCTGGCACGAAGTGGAACAGCGCTTCCCCGCCTGGCGCGAACAGCGCGACTACTTCCAGCTGGAAGGGCGACGCCTGAAGGCCATGCTCCGGCAACTGCTGTAGCGCCCGCGCTACAGCAGTTGCCCACGCATTCTTCCTCTACCCCCGCCTTCGGCGCGCCCCTTCAACAGAAGGGGCTTCACTCCAGACCGCGTGCTGAGCAGTCGAGCAAGCTCGACGCTACAGAAGCGCACACAGCGCGCGACCCGCTTCTGCTCTTGCTCTTCTTTCTCTCTTCCGTGGCTGGACACGCACGGAAACTGTCTGAGGCCGGGCGGGTGAGCCATGCAGGGGCGTTGGCGCCATGGATGGCGCCATCGAGCTTACAGGGGTGAAGGCGCTTTGCTTGCGAAGCACTGCTTCGCAAGCGCCTGAACGCACAGCCGCCAGC
>NZ_JASJSQ010000133.1:0-10630 GCF_030236855.1 Stenotrophomonas maltophilia group sp. Smal13 | reverse complement strand
TTCGCTTTCAGCAGGGGAGGGGCTCCTTCGGGCGATCTGCGGGGGCGCAGTCCTGCAGGCCGGCGAGGTGACCGGGCTGGCAGGCAACCGAAGGCATGACCCGATCCTAGCCATGCCCTTCCATGACGTAAAATGGTATTACTTCACCAATCCATGAGCGGGATTCATCGTCATGCTGGAACGGATCCACCTCAGCATCGTGCAGCAGGTCGAGCAGCAGGGCTCGCTGACCGCTGCCGCCGGCGTACTCAACCTGACCCAGTCAGCCCTGAGCCACAGCATGAAGAAGCTGGAACAGCAGCTGGGCACCGACGTCTGGCTGCGCGAAGGCCGCAGCCTGCGCCTGACCCAGGCCGGGCAGTACCTGCTGGCGGTGGCCAATCGCGTGCTGCCGCAGCTGGACCTGGCCGAAGAGCGGCTGGGCCAGTTCGCCCAGGGCGAGCGCGGCGCGCTACGCATCGGCATGGAATGCCACCCGTGCTACCAGTGGCTGCTGAAGATCGTCTCGCCGTACCTGGCCGCCTGGCCGGACGTGGATGTGGACGTCAAGCAGAAGTTCCAGTTTGGTGGCATCGGTGCGCTGTTCGGCTACGAGATCGACCTGCTGGTCACGCCTGATCCACTGCTGAAGCCGGGCCTGAAGTTCGTGCCCGTGTTCGACTACGAGCAGGTGCTGGTGGTGGCCAGGAGCCACCCCCTGGCCAAGGTGGATCACGTAAAGCCGCGCCAGCTCGGCCAGGAAGTGCTGATCAGCTACCCGGTGCCGTTCGAGCGCCTGGACATCTACAACCAGTTCCTGCTGCCGGCCGGCATCACGCCGCGGCGCCACAAGACCATCGAAACCACCGACATCATGATGCAGATGGTGGCCAGCGGCCGTGGTGTGGCCGCGATGCCGCGCTGGCTGGTGGAGGAGTACGCGGCGCGCATGGACGTGGTGCCGGTGCGCCTGGGGGCGAAGGGCATTCCCAAGCAGATCTACCTGGGTGCGCGTGAGGCCGATACCGGCATCGACTACCTGCAGGCCTTCGTCGAGCTGGCCCGGAACAGCACGCCGATCGCCGGCAATGCAGGCGGAGCCCGTTGATGCCCGCACCTGGATCGCAGCGGGCGGAAGCCTTCATCAACGCGTTTTCTCTGGAAGTGAGCGCGAAGGCCACGCAGGCACTGCGCGCGGAAGCGGATCGCATCGCTCCGGGAACGACGATCTCGATCCCTTACCTGGCGAGCGAGGACGACGACGCCCGGCTGGCGGCCGCGCGCACGGTGCGCGAACTCGGCTTCGAGCCGATGCCGCATCTCTCTGCCCGCCGCATCGGGTCGCGTGCGGCGCTTGCGCGGTTCTTGGAACGCGCCGCCAGCGAGGTCGGCGTCGAGCAGTGCCTGCTGATCGCCGGTGACCTGGCCACGCCTGCCGGGCCGTTTGCTGACAGCATTTCGATCATCGAGACCGGCCTTCTTGAGCGTTACAGCATCAAGGTTGTGGCCATCGGCGGGCATCCGGAAGGCCATCCGGTGATGACCGCCGAGGATCGGTGGCGCGTGTTGGAACGCAAATGCCAGGCCATCGAAGCGCAGGGCATGGCGCCGTTGATCATCACCCAGTTCGCCTTCGATGCCGATATCGTGCTGGCCTGGCTGGATGCGCTGCGCGCCCGTGGCATCACGGTTCCGGTACTGGTGGGCGTGCCGGGCCCGGCCAGCATTGCGCGGCTGGCGCGCTACGCCGCGATGTGCGGCGTGGGTGCCAGTGCATCGATGCTGGCGCGGTACGGCATCTCGATCGGCCGGCTGCTGGGAACGGCAGGGCCGGAGGTGTTCATGGATCGCCTGCTGAGTGGGCTGACGGACGCCCATGGCCCGGTCAGCCCTCACTTCTTCCCGTTCGGTGGCATTGCGCCATCACTGGGCTGGATAGAGCGGTACCGGCGGCGCACGTCGGCCGCCAGCGTTTGATGCTCTATCGATGATCGCGTGGCTGGGCCCTTCAGCCCGGCAGTTCGCACTTCATCTTGCCATCCACGTAGTACGGCTTGGGTACGTTCGGGTTTTCGCTGGTCTTCTCGAAGACCACCTCGAACGAAGCCGCATCGGGTGAGCCCTTGCGGTCGGCGCACGCCTCCTGCAGCTTCTTCTTGACCGCAGCGATGCCCGCATCGCGGTTGGCGCCGTCGGCACTGTTGGTCAGGTTCACGGTCTCGGCCGAGGCCAGTGGGCTCAGTGCCAGCAGGCAGCCGGTCAACATCAGGGTGCGCAGCTTGGTCATGGTCATACCTCATGGGTCTGCAATGAGGTCCCAGCATAGAGGCAGGCTGTTAACGGCCCGTGGCCGCCCCGGTTTCGGGGCCGGTTCTGCGGCATTCGTCGTCGAACACGTGAGGTTGGTCGAACGTTTTCCCTTCGCGGGAGGGGTTCGGCTAGGCTGCAGCGACTGACCGCAAGGATGAAGACACCCATGATCCGCTGGCTGTTCCTCGCGCTTGCCGCGCTGCCGCTCGCTGCCGGGGCCGTGGTCATCCGCCACGACGTGGACGATGCCCGCTACCGGATCGAGGGATCAGAATTTCCGGCCCTGGCCGACATGCCGGGGGAAGGGCAGGGCGTTCTGATCGCCCCACAGTGGGTGCTGACCGCAGCGCATGCCGCACCGATGGAGGGTATGGGGCAGACCATCGCCATCAACGGCAAGGACTACGGCGTGGAACGTGTGATCGTGCATCCGGGCTACAGGCGAATGCCGGAAGCCTTGGGCAAGGAAGCACTGGCCACAGGGAGCCCGGCGAAGATCCATGCGTTCCTGGCCGGATCAGATGACATTGCGCTGATCAGGCTCACGGCCCCCGTGAACGATGTGCAGCCCGTACCGCTCTATCGCGGCAGTGCCGAGGTCACGCAGGTCGCCGCTTTGATCGGAAAGGGCGCCACTGGCAATGGGGCGATTGGACTGGTGCCGGGCGGGCCGCATCGCACATCGCTGCGGCGCGCATACAACGCCATTACTGGTGGCAATGATCGCTACCTCTGGTATCGGTTCGATGCCCCGCCACAGGGCCTCCCTCTGGAAGGCGTATTGGGCAACGGCGACAGTGGTGGCCCGCTGGTCATCGGGGAACACGGCGCGTGGCAGCTGGTGGGGCTGGGCTCGTGGATCAGCGCCGTTCCCGAGCATGCCCTTGAAGCCGGCTTCTATGGCCAGGTGGTGCACAACGTGCGGGTATCGCGCTATGTGGACTGGATCGAGAGCGTCCTGGGTGCGCCCGACTACCGCCCCGTAACACCCGAAGACTGACAGCTGTCACTGGCCGCAGGCCGCGTGATTGCCAATAGTGAGCGCCATGGCGAGGACACCTCGCTACCACTCATCACAAGGGGACCGCTCGTGAACATGCTCCAGCAGATCGTCTCGCAGACACCAACCTGGGTCTGGCTTCTCCTGGCGTTCCTGGTCACGCGCGGCATTGCCGCGATGAAGCCGGGCGAAACGTCACTGCAGAAACTGGCCGTCGTGCCTGTGCTGTTCACCGTATGGGGCGCCTGGTCGATCAGCCATCGCTACGGAGTGTCCTGGAGCGCCTGGGGCGAGTGGCTGGCCGGCATCGGTACCGGCGCGGCACTGGGATGGCTGCTGCTGGGCCACGTGAAGCTGACCCTGGATGGCGCTGCCGGAAAGCTCTGGCGCAACGCGGACTACAGCGTGTTGCCGCTGCTGCTGGTCACGTTCCTGGTGAAGTACGGTTTCGAAGTTGCATTCGCGGTGTCACCGTCATTGATCGCCAATGCCGGCGCCAGTGCGGCCTACCTGCTGCTTGCCGGTGGATTCACCGGCCTCTTCATCGGCAAGTACTGCCGCTATCTGGCCTCGCTGCGACGGGACGCAGCGGGGAGGGGACTGGGGGTCGCAGGCTGAATCCCACTCCGCCGTGACGCGTCACATTAATAGCCCGGGAGGGTAGTGCCGACCACTGGCCGGCACTCCCGTCCCTACAGGCTCCAATCAACCCGCATGCCGGCGATCAACGCATTCGGCAGGTCCCGCTGGCGGGCAGGTTCGTTGAACTGGTCCGGATGCACGATGTAGTGCAGGTTCGGTGCGATCCGGAGCTGCGGGGTGAGCTGGATGCCATAGCTCAGTTCCATCATGACCTGGCTCCCGTGCGGCGTGCCGCTACCGCCTGCCGCGGCGCGGGCAAGGCGCAGGTTCTCCAAGGCGATGCCGCTGTACTTCTGCTGGGTCACAACGAAAGCGATGCTGTCCTGCGGCCGGCCGGCGAACGTGCCTTTCTGCACCACGCCCGCCTGCAGGAAATGATCCTCGATCAACTGGCCGGAGGTGCCCTTGAGCGCCGCACCGAACAGGGTCAGGCCGCGCCCGGCACCATCCCCGGTGAGTTGCTGCTCGAAGCGGGCGAACACCCCGGAACGGCCACGGCGGTTCGCATAGTCCTGGCCGCTGAGCAGCGCCGGGGCGCCGTTGGCATCGCGCAGCGGATCCAGATAGGTCGAGTTGTCCTGCCAGCCACCGAGTTCGTAGCGGGCTTTCAGTCGTGCCGAAGCAGGGCTGCGCCAACCGAGCGTATAGGGCACGATCCAGCCGGTGGCCTGACTGGTACTCCATTTCAGGCCGTGCTGGCCGTCCTCGGCCTGGCTGGGGTCGACCTGGTAGGCACCGACGCGCACATAGACATCGGGCGTCACCCAGGCCGTGGCATCGGCCATCCAGCTCGATACCGGCCACCAGGTGAAATTGCTGGTGCGGAACACGTAGGTCGGGTTGCCGCAGGCCGAATTACCCTGGAAGTACTGGCACAGCTCCGAACCGAGGTGATGGATGTTGGCCACGCTGCGCCCGGCTTCCAGCACCAATCGGTCGTTCAGCAGTTTCTGTTCAAGCGTCAGGTTGGCCAGGCGCGTGCCCTGGCCGCCGTAGATTTCCTGCACCGAGGTGCTGTTGCCAGTGCTGCTGTTGGCCAGGTTGGTGCCATGGCGGTTGATGCCGTAGGCCTTGATCGTCGCGCCCCGCCAGCCAAACGCAACGTCCAGGTTCACGTCGGCACCGAACATCAGCTGGCCGGCATACGCCGTGCCGCTGCGCTTGCCGCCGTCGAGCGTGGCGGCTGCCTCGCCGGTGTACGCCAGCTTGGGGGTGAGGACGTCGCTCGCGTCGGCGGCTGCGGCCACGGACGGCAGGGCCAGCAGGATCGCTACCGGCAACAGGCGGCGGGAAGGGGAGGTCATGGGCGAGGTTCCGTTTACAGGGTGGGAGCCGTGACCGGCTTCTTGAGGACGCGCAGCGCGACAGCGGTGACGGCCACGCCGGCCACCAGCGCCAGCAGGTAGATGCCAAGGTGGGTGACCGCATTCGGGATCGGCAGCACGAACACTCCGCCGTGCGGCACCTTCAGCTCGACACCTGCGGCCATCGAGATCGCACCGGCCACGGCCGAGCCGAGAATCAGCGCCGGAATGGTGCGCAACGGGTCGCGCGCGGCGTAGGGGATTGCGCCCTCGGTCACGAAGCTGAGGCCGAGCACGCCAGCGGCACCGGCGGTGCCACGCTCCTCGGCAGTGAAGCGGTTGCTGAACAGCCATGTGGCCAACGCGATACCCAGCGGCGGCGTCATGCCGCCGATCATCGTCGCAGCCATCGGCGTGTAGACCTGGCTGGAAATCAGTGCGGTGGAGAACGCGTAGGAGGCCTTGTTGACCGGCCCGCCCATGTCCACCGCCATCATTCCGCCCAGCAGCAGGCCCAGCAGAATCGCGCTGCTGCCCTGCATGCCGCGCAGCCAGTCGGTCAGCCAGGCCAGCAGCCCGGCAACCGGCGTGCCGATCACGTACATCATCAACAGACCGACCAGCAGCGTGCCCAGCACCGGCAGGATCAGCACCGGCTTGAGGCCTTCCAGGCTGCGCGGCAGGCGCAGCGCACGGTTGATCCAATGCACGCCGTAGCCGGCGATGAAACCGGCCAGGATGCCGCCAATGAAGCCTGCATCCATGTTGACTGCGACCAGGCCGCCGATCATGCCCGGCGCGATGCCCGGGCGATCAGCGATGGAGTAGGCGATGTAACCGGCCAGTGCCGGCACCATCAACATGAAGCCGGACTTGGCGCCGATCTGGAACAGCGACCAGGCCAGCGTGCCCTTGTGTGCATCGTCGAAGGCATAGATGCCGCCGAGCGCGAACGCCAGTGCGATCAGCAGGCCACCGGCAGTGACGAACGGCAGCATGAACGACACGCCGGTCATCAGGTGCTTGTAGGGGCCGGTGGCTCTGGCCTTTTCGGTCGTGCGGCCTGAAGCCGGCGTACCCGCCGTACCCGCCGTACCCGCCTGCACGCCGGCCTCGGCCAGCGCCTTGCGGATCAGGTTCTGGCCGTCATTGATCGCCGGCTTGGTGCCGCTCTTGAACAGGCGTTTGCCAGCAAAGCGCGACAGATCGACTTCGCGGTCGGCGGCGATCAGCACCAGGTCGGCGGCTGCGATTTCTTCGTCGCTCAATGCGTCCTGCGCGCCGACCGAGCCCTGGGTTTCCACCCGGATCGCGTGGCCCAATGCCTTGGCCGCCTGCTGCAGGCCTTCGGCCGCCATGAACGTGTGGGCGATGCCGGTCGGGCAGGAGGTAACGGCGACGATATGCTTGCCGGCGTCCGCGGTGGGCGCGGTTGCCGACGTCGCGGCAAGCTGCGCCAGCACGGCAAGCGGGTCGTCCAGCACTTCACCGAGGCTGGCGCGTACGACCTGGGCGTTGCCGAAGCGGGCGGCATCCGCCTCGCCGTCACCCACCAGCAGCAGCTGCGTTGCGGCGGCGGCCTGCGTGGCGGGCAGTGCCCCGGTCACGCCCTGGTCGCTGCGGATTTCGATCGCCAGTTCAGCGCCTTGCTGGCGGGCGGCGCGTCGCAGCGCTTCGGCGGCAAGAACCGCCTCGATGCTGCGTTCGCCGGCGGCGATGACTACGGTGGAAGCTTGCATGGGCACTCCTGGAATTCTTCGGGTTCGTCCTTGCAGGAGGGGGCGGGCCAGCCGCAGCTCCCTCTGCAGGGGTTTCAATCCAACCGCTCGATCAGTACATCGCCGGTCCACGCGCGCACCTGCGCCGGGTCCAGTCGTCGCGCGTCGCCGCTCTCCAGCCGGCTCATCGAGAACGCCGTCGCCAATCGGGCGCAACCCGTCAGATCCAGGGAGGGCTCCAGCAATGCGGCGGCAATGCCGGCGACCATGGCATCGCCGGCACCGACCGTGCTGCCGCGTGCCAGTCGCGCCGGTCGCGCGACCAGAGCGCCGCTGCGATCAATGAACAGCGCGCCGTCAGTGCCCATCGAGATCGCTACCAGTGCGACTCCGCGCTCGACCAAGGCGTGGCCTGCGGCCCGCAGGGCGCTGCGATCCGGCAGCGGCGTGCCGGTCCAGGCCTCCAGTTCGTGGCGGTTGGGCTTGATCGCGTAGGGCAGTGCGCCCTGTGCGCCGCTCAACGCGGCGGCAAGTGCGTCGCCACTGGTGTCCAGCAGTACGCGCGCACCGGCGGCGCTCGCCTGCGCCTGCAGTCTCGCCCATGCATCGGCTGGCAGCCCCGACGGCAGGCTGCCGGACAGCACCACTGGCTGGTCCGGCTGGAGCAGGGCGTCGAGCCGGCGCGATACCGCGTCCAGATCGGCGTCACACAGTAACAGGCCGGGCAGGTTGATGTCGGTGGTCTCGCCGCTGGCCTCTTCGACCAGCTTGATGTTGGTGCGGGTGCGGCCCGCAACGCGCAGGCAAGCGTCTGCGATGCCGCGCTCGGCGAACAACGCGCTGAACACGCCGTCGTTGCCATCGCCGAGCACGCCCATCGCAGTGGTCGGCACGCCCCAATCGGCCAGGCAGGCGGCCACGTTGATGCCCTTGCCGCCGGCATCGTCGCGGGAGCTGTGGGCACGATGCACCTGTCCCGGATGCAGGTGCGCCAGCCGCACGGTCTGGTCGATCGCCGGGTTCAGGGTAACGGTGAGGGCCTGGGCGCTCATGCGTGCGCTCCATCAAGGGCACGCACCTGCTCGGCAGTTTCGCAGTCCAGCGCGGTAGTGGCCAGCGCTTGCAGATCGGCCAGCGCGTTGCCACGCAGGCGTGCCTTCACGGCCGGGATGTCGTTCGGGGTCATCGACAGTTCGTCCACGCCCAGGCCGGCCAGCAGCATTGCGCCGAAGGGATCGCCGGCCAGGCCACCGCAGACGCCAACCCAGCGTCCATGCAGGCGTGCGCCTTCCACTGTGGCGCGGATCGCGCGCAGCACGGCCGGGTGCAGGCTGTCGGCCTCGGCCGCGAGTTCCGGGTTCTGGCGGTCGATCGCCAGCACATACTGGGTCAGGTCGTTGGTGCCGATCGAGAAGAAGTCGGCATGGCGCGCCAGTACATCGCTCTGGGCTGCTGCGGCAGGGACTTCAATCATGATCCCGATCGGTACTTCGGGTGCCTCGAGCGCGGCGCGCAACCGTTCGCAGATGGCGCGCAGTGCGATCAGCTCGGGCACCGAGGTGATCATCGGGAACATGATGGACAGGCGTGCGCCGTCCTTCGCCGCGCGATACAACGCACGCAGCTGTGGTTCCAGCAGGTCGGGGCGGCGCAGCAGCAGGCGCGCGCCACGCACGCCGAGGAACGGATTTTCCTCGCGTGGCAGCTCCAGGTGAGCGACCTGCTTGTCGCCACCGATATCGAGCGCGCGCACGATCAGCGGGCGGCCGTCGAGTGCTTTGGCCATCGCCACGTACGTGGCGTACTGCTCATCCTCGCTGGGCGTGCTCCCGCGCTCGAGGAACAGGAATTCGGTGCGCATCAGGCCGACGCCTTCCGCGCCTTGCTCCAGTGCCAGCGGCACCTGCTCGGGAAGGTTGACGTTGGCGCCGATGTCGATGCGGTGTCCGTCAGGGGTCTGTGCCGGCTGCGCGCGTTGCGCCGCTTCACGCTCGCGGATCTGCTGCTGTTCGGCGATCCACGCACGTGCCGAGGCGAGATCGGCCTCGGACGGCGACAGATAGAGGCGCCCGCTGCTGCCATCGATGATCGCCTTGCTCCCCGCGCTGATCGTCAGCAGCTCCGCGCCAGCGGCGACCAGCGCCGGCAGGCCCAACGTGCGCGAAAGGATCGCGGTGTGCGAGGTCGGCCCGCCCAGCGCGGTGGCGAGGCCGAGCACACGACCGGTATCTAGGTTGGCCGTGTCGGACGGCGACAGATCAGCAGCGAGCAGGATGCAAGGATGTGCAGGCAGGTCGGCAAGGCCGCCACCCGCCGCGGACGGATCAAGCTGTGCCAGTACGCGCCGGCCCACGTCACGCAGGTCGGCGGCGCGCGCGGCCAACACCGGGTTGCCCAGTGCCGCCAGCCCGGAGGCAATCTGCTCGATGGCCTGGTGCCAGGACCACGCAACGCCATGGCCTTCGACCATCAGCTGGCAGGTACGGGTAATCAGATCGGTGTCGTCGAGCAGCGCGGCCTGCGCCTTGAAGATTGCCGCATCCGAGGCGCCGAGCCGGCGCTGGGTGTCGTCCTGCAGTGCAGCCAGCTGCTGGCGGGTGCGGCTGAGCACCTCCTGCAGGCGTGCGCCGCCTTCGCCGAGCGGGGTGGGGCGGTCAGCAACGTCGGCATGCGTGCTGGCCAGTACATGCACCGGGCCGATCGCCAGGCCTGGGCTGGCGCCGATGCCGACGATCGCCGCCTGTGCGTCGGGCGGATTCCAGCCCGCAACCGGCGCGGCCTTGCGCTGCGCCGCGCGCTCGGCATCGGCCCTTTCCTGTGCCACCAGCCCGTCCATGACCTTGCGCAGCGCGGCCAACAGGGCAGGGGCATCGGCGCCCTCGGCAGACACGCTGACCGCGTCGCCATGGCGCAACCCGAGCTGCAGCAGCGCCACCAGGCTCTTGGCATCGGCAGCCTGATCGCCCGCGCGGACCTGTGCGCGGGCCGGCCCATGAGGCGCTTGGGGGCGGAAGTCTGATCGTCCGTGTTGCCTCTGGCGTGGGCCGCGAAGCCGCGCGCTGTTTCAGCCCAGCGCGTGGCCGGGCGTGCGTGCAGCCCGTTGGGATAGGCGATGGTCCAGTCGAAACGCTCGGCCAGGTCAGTCACCGGCACAGTGGGGGCCGTGGTCGCAACATCGCCGGCCAGCGCACTGATGATCTCGCTCGCATCTGCCGTGGTGAACAGGCGCTGCAGCGTTGCGTCATCCTGGATCAGTCGGGTCAGCCGGCGCAGCAGGGTGATGTGGGTATCGGACTGGGCGGCAATGCCGACCACCAGGCGGGTGACCTGGCCCGGATTCCACTCCACGCCTTGCGGGAACTGCAGTACGGCAATGCCATCGCGGCGCACCAGGTGACGGTCCTCGCCCAGCCCGTGCGGAATGGCCACGCCATGGCCGAGGAAGGTGTTCGCCAACGCCTCGCGACGCCCCATGCTGGCCTCGTAAGCCGGCGCAACGCAGCCGGCAGCGACGAGCATCTGTGCCACCTGGGCGATGGCGTCGGCCTTGTCGAGCGCCCGCGCATCCAGGCGGATCAATTCCCGGCTGACGGGGGCGGGGGTAGTCAAGGGCTGCAAGGCGGGCTCCGGGAAGGGGGTGCTGTGGCGTATTGGGAACATTCACCCTGGTGATTTCA
>NZ_JASJSQ010000132.1:0-10901 GCF_030236855.1 Stenotrophomonas maltophilia group sp. Smal13 | reverse complement strand
GAGGCTGCTCATGGCGTCATTCTTCGATGGAGGTCAGGGGGGCGGACTCGCGCGGGCGCACGTGGTCGGCATCGAAATGGCAGGAGAACACCGAGCCCTTGCCGACCTCGCTTTCAATCTCCAGCCGTGCGTGGTGCAGGCCGAGGATGTGCTTGACGATGGACAGGCCCAGGCCGGTACCGCCGCTTTCGCGGGAGCGGCTGCTGGAGACACGGTAAAAACGTTCGGTCAGGCGCGGCAGGTGGGAGGCCGGGATGCCATAGCCGGAATCGCGCACCGCCAGCACGGCACCGTCGCCTTCGCGGCGGAACTCCACGGCGATGCGGCCACCGGCCGGCGTATAGCGCACCGCATTGGTGACCAGGTTGGAGAACGCGCTGTGCAGTTCCTTGGTCGAGCCTTGCAGGTCAACGCCGGCCAGGTCGTCGATGCTGATCTGGTGGCGGCCCTGGCTGTGCGCTTCGGCTTCGCGGCGCAGGGTCGCCAGCATCGGTTGCATGGCCACGGTCTCTTCCTCGCTGTGTTCCTGCGATTCGAGGCGCGACAGGGTCAGCAGGTCTTCCACCAGCTGGGCCATGCGCTGGCTCTGCTTGCGCATTTCTTCCAGCATCGGTCCGGTTCCCGGGAAATCCTCCGGGTCCATCATGTCCAGATAGCCGTGCACCACGGTGAGCGGCGTGCGCAGTTCGTGTGAAACGTTGGCCACGAAATCGCGGCGCACCTGTTCCAGGCGCAGCAGCTTGCTGACGTCGCGGGCGATCAGCAGCCAGTAATCCGACGAATAGGGAATCAGGCGCAGGTTCAGGCGGATCGCCGGATCGACCGGCGAAGGCACGTCGAGGATCGGCTCGGCATTGCGGCCGCCGGCCAGCCAGTGCGCCAGCGGCATCGGCTGCAGGCGTTCGACCAGGGCTTCGCCGAGGTCGCCGGGGTGATGCAGGCCGAGCAGGGCGGTGGCCGCTTCGTTGAACCACTGCACGCGCTGGCTGTTGCGGTCCAGCACCACCACCGCATCGGGCAATGCGGCGGCCGCAGCGCGATAGCTGCGCAGCATGTCCAGCAGGCGGCGCTTGCGCACGCGCATTTCCACCTGGTTGCGGTACAGCAGGCGGTCCAGCTCGTTCCAGACGCCGGTGCCTTCTTCGGCGGTATCCCAGCGCTGGCGCGCGGTCAGGCGCCGCAGCACGCTGCGCAGGCGCCAGTAATGCCATGCCAGCGTGGCCAGCGCGCCCAACGCGATGCACAACCACAGATGGCCCGTGAACCACCCCACCAGTCCGGCGAACAGCAGTACCGCGGCAACGGTGGCCAGGGTCTTCAACCAGGCAGAGCGGATGTGGCGGGGCATTGCGATCTCGTCGTTGAGGTGCGGCGGTTCACTGGGGTGAACCGAGGGTTATAGCAGAGTTGCCGGCGCCGGCACCCGCAGGTGCGCGGTGCCGGCACGACGAGGCTCAGGTAGCAGTGGAGAAGCGGTAGCCGGCGCCGCGCACGGTCTGCACCATGTTTTCGGCGTTGAACGGTTCCAGCGTCTTGCGCAGGCGGCGGATGTGCACGTCGATGGTGCGCTCCTCCACGTACACGCTGCCGCCCCACACATGGTCCAGCAGCTGGGCGCGGGTATAGACGCGCTCCGGGTGGGTCATGAAGAAGTGCAGCAGGCGGTATTCGGTCGGGCCGATCGGCACCGGCTGGTCGTTGGCGAACACGCGATGGGCGGCGCCGTCGATGCGGATCGGGCCGACCGCCACGCTGCCGTCCTCGTCGTCCTCGCGGGCGCGGCGCATCACCGCACGGATGCGGGCCAGCAGTTCGCGCGCCGAGAACGGCTTGACCACATAGTCGTCGACGCCGGCTTCAAGGCCACCCACGCGGTCGTTCTCTTCGCCGCGGGCGGTCAGCATGATGATCGGCACTTCGCGGGTCAGGGTTTCCTTGCGCCAGCGCCGGGCCAGGTCCAGGCCACTGGTGCCGGGCAGCATCCAGTCCAGCAGGATCAGGTCGGGGACGCGGTCGGCGATGGCGGTCTGGGCCTCACGGGCGTCGCCGGCGTGGACCGGTTCGTAATCGCCCTTGCGCAGGGCGAAGGCGACCATTTCACGGATCGCGGGCTCGTCATCGACGATCAGGATGCGTTTCTGCACGAGGACACCGTAGGGCTCGGTTACTGGAGTGGTGCCAGTAGACTACGGTTTGATGACATGTTTGTGACTACCTGGCCGGAACCGTTCGGGATTGCCATCGGCCGGTCATGCAGCGCTCAGCGGCGGTCCAGGTCCGGGTCCTGCACGCCCTGCCGGCGCAGCTCCAGCACGGTGGGGGTGATCGCCTCGATGCGCGCATCCACCCGCGCCCGGCCTACGTAGTCCAGCGCCGGGTTGCGCTTGAGCGCCTGCAGCTGCATCAGCGACTGTTCCGGCCGGCCGCTGAGGAAGGCCGCCTCGGCGTAGGCCTCGCTGGCACGCACGCTGTCGCCGGCCAACTCGCTGGCGCGGGCGTACCGCTGCTGGAAGACCGGATCGTTACCGCTTTGCGACAGCAGGGGCCGCAGCATGGCCTGCGCGCGCTGGCCCGCCTCGCGGCTGCCCTGTTCGTTCAGGATCTCGGCATAGGTCAGCGCCACCGGACGGCTGTTGGGGTGCTGGCGCAGCAACTGCTCGAAGCGACTGTTGGCCTGGGCGGTCTGGCCTGCACGCGATTCGGCCTCGCCCAGCCCCAGAGCCAGCCACAGGTTGTCCGGGCGGGTCTGCAGCAGGCCTGCCAGGGTCTGCCGGGCCTGGGTGGCGCCGGCGCGACCGCTGCGCATCACCGCCAGCGCCTGGCCATAGCGCTGGGCATCGTTGAGGCCGTCCTTCTGACGCTTGGCCAGATCGGCATACTCGCGTTCCAGCTCGGGGGTGGAATCCGCGCTGAGCACGCGCAGGCGCTCGCGGGCCCAGTCGAAGTCGCCACTGGCGCCGCGGCTGAGCTGGCCCATCGGGATGCGCAGCACGCTGCTGGGCAGCAGCGGGTTGGTTCCGCGCAACAGAGGTTCGGCCAGGCTGGGATCGGCCGGGTCCACGCGCTCCCTGCGCTCGCCGCTGGGGGTGCTGGTGGTCAGCAGCACCGTGTCCTTCTTCATCTGGTCGGCGCGGGCCTTCGCCTCGCTGATGCGGGTGATGTTGACCGGATGGGTGCGCAGGAACTCGGGCACGCTGTAGCCACCCTCGTTGCCGCGCATCGCCGATGCCATCCGCTCGAAGAAGCCGGCCATGGCGTCCACGTCGTAACCGCTGCGCGACAGCGTGCGGATGCCGAGGCGATCGGCCTCGGATTCGTTGGACCGGGTGTAGTTGATCTGGCGCTGCTGCATCAGGCCCATGCCCGAGCTGATCGCGGCCATCGTCGCGTTGCCGGACGACGTGCTGTTGCTGGCCTGTGCGGCCACCACCGCCGCCAGCATGCCGAGCAGGATCGGGATCTGGTCGCGCTGGGCACGCTCGACCCCGCGCAGCACGTGCTGCTGGGTGACGTGGGCGATTTCGTGCGACAGCACCGCAGCCACCTCGTCCTCGCGCTCGGCGGTCAGCACCAGGCCGGCATTGACCCCGATGTAGCCGCCCAGCGTGGCGAAGGCGTTGATCTGGCGGTCCTTCATCACGAAGAAGGTGTACGGCTGGCGAGGCTGGTCGCTGTTGGAGCCGAGCCGGGTACCCATGGTCTGCAGCCAGTCGTTGACCAGCGGGTCATCCAGCAGGTAGCCGTAGTTGCGCAGCTCGCGCAGCATCATCGCGCCGTACTCGGCCTGGCGGGCCGGGGTCAGCAGCTCGCCGGCCGAGGAGCCGATGTCGGGCAGCTTCTCCTGGGCCTGGGCGAGCGGCATGGCCAGGGCCAGGGTGACGGCGGTAGTCAGCAGCAGGGCTCGCAAGCAGTGGGTCCTCGGGCAGGGCGCGCCAAGCGTGGCAGGGTGGGGGGCAACCATTCGTTAATCCACAGTGTTGCGGCCGTGGCGTGGAAATTCCAGCGCACCGGTACCATATGTAGACCGTCGATCCATCGTGGAGTTTCCCGTGACAGCCCAGACCGCCGGCGGTGCCCCCGCCATCACCATCTATTCCACCGCCGTCTGCCCGTACTGCGTGGCCGCCAAGAACTTCCTGAAGAGCAAGGGCCAGCAGTGGACCGAGATCCGCATCGACCTGGACCCGGTCGAGCGCGAGAAGATGATGGCACTGACCCGCCGTACCAGCGTGCCGCAGATCTTCGTCGGCGACGTCCACGTGGGCGGCTACGACGACATGATGGCCCTGCACCGTGAAGGCAAGCTCGAGCCGCTGCTGGCCGGGCAGGGCCAGGCATGAGCGCGGCCGACGACGGCAGCAAGGACCGCATCGCCGAGTTCACCGACTTCCGCAAGCGCATGAACGAGCGGATCCTGGGCGAGCCGAACCAGGTGGTGCGCCGCTTCTTCGCGCTGGACACGCAGACCTACCAGGCCGGCGCGCTGGATGTGAAGACCAAGGAACTGCTGGGCCTGGTGGCCTCGATGGTGCTGCGCTGCGACGACTGCATCAGCTACCACGTGGCCCAGTGCAAGGACGCCGGGGTGACCCGAGAAGAGTTCTTCGAGACCTTCTCGGTCGGCCTGGTGGTGGGCGGCTCGATCGTGATCCCGCACCTGCGCCGCGCGGTCGACTTCCTCGACCAGCTCGAAGGCGGCGCTGCCGCCCCCGAAGCGCACGCGCACTGAGGTAGCGCCGGGCCATGCCCGGCGGACACCTGAACGAACGGCCGCCGGGCGTGGCCCGGCGCTACCTGGTACGCAGGGGCCGTTCCCGCGATCCAACAGCCCAGGAGCCCCCTTGTTGTTCAAGGGGGCGCGCCGGTAGGCGGGGGGATAAGGTGGAATGCGCGGGCAAACCGCAGAGCGGTTTGCTCAAGGGGGCGCGCCGACAGGCGCGGGGATAAGGTGGGATGCGCGGGCAATTCTGCCTGAGCCGGGCACTGGGACCATGGTCTATTTGGGACCTCGGCCCCGGCTCAGGCATAATTGCCGGTGAAACTTCCTTTGCGCCGGCGTTTCCGGGCACGTCCGGACGGCGTTTTTCCCCCTGTTCGGAACATCGATCAATGACGCAGAAAATTACGGTCATCCGCGGCGACGGCATTGGCCCGGAAATCATGGACGCCACCCTGTTCGTGCTCGACCAGCTCAAGACTGGCCTGGAGTACGAAGACGCCGACGCCGGCCTGGTGGCCCTGGAAAAGCACGGCGACCTGATGCCGGCGGTGACCCTGGAATCGATCGCGCGCAACAAGGTCGCGCTGAAGAGCCCGCTGACCACCCCGGTCGGTGGTGGCTTCACCTCGATCAACGTCAGCCTGCGCCGTCACTTCGACCTGTACGCCAATGTGCGTCCGGCCCACACCTTCCCGAACACCAAGTCGCGTTTCGACAACGTCGACCTGATCACCGTGCGTGAGAATACCGAAGGTGCCTACCTGGCCGAAGGCCAGGAAGTGTCGGCCGACGGCGAGACCGCCTTCTCCGGCACCCGCATCACCCGCAAGGGCTCCGAGCGCATCGTGCGCTACGCCTTCGAGCTGGCCAAGAGCACCGGCCGCAAGAAGGTCACCGCCGTACACAAGGCCAACATCATCAAGTCGACCTCGGGCCTGTTCCTGAATGTCGCCCGTGAAGTGGCTGCGCAGTACCCGGACATCGAATTCCAGGAGATGATCGTCGACAACTGCTGCATGCAGCTGGTGATGCGTCCGGAACAGTTCGACGTGATCGTCACCACCAACCTGTTCGGCGACATCATCTCCGACCTGTGCGCCGGCCTCGTCGGCGGCCTGGGCCTGGCCCCGGGTGCCAACATCGGCAAGGACGCGGCGATCTTCGAAGCCGTGCACGGCACCGCGCCGGACATCGCTGGCCAGGGCAAGGCCAATCCGTGCGCGCTGCTGCTGGCGGCCGCGCAGATGCTGGACCATGTCGGCCAGCCGGAAAATGCCGAGCGCCTGCGCAAGGCCATCGTGGCGACCATGGAAGCCAAGGATTCGCTGACCGGCGACCTGGGCGGCACCGGCACCACCATGAGCTTTGCCCAGGCCATCGCCAGCCGCCTCTAAGCGGCGGTCGTTCCGGCTGGAGATCGTCTCGGCGATGTCCAGTCCGGGCCTGCATGCGTTGAAGACGGGCCGTCCTTGTACGGCCCGTCTGCGTTTTCAACTGCGGTTTTTCACCGACAGGATTTTTTCAGATGCCTGAGGCGGCCGTGTGGGTCGTGGCGGCCGTTGCCGTCTATGTTGTCGGCGTGGTCATCTACGCCATCTTCTACTGGCCGTGGTCCCGCGCCCAGCGCGCACTGCGCCGCCTGCGGACGCAGGGGGCGCCCCTCCGCAGCATGCAGGAGGGCGAGGCGCGCATCCTGCGGTTGATCGAATTTCCGGCAGGATCGCCTGTGTATCTGCTCGAAGGCAGCTGTGCCGAGTTCGTGATCAGGAGCAGGATCTCTCCGGCCCAGCATGTGCAGACCCTGGCCGGCGTCCCAGTGAAGTATCCGGCGGGCCTTGCACGTGCCGTGCGCGCGGGCAGCAATACCGCCGAAGTGGTGCTGGGTCGTGACCACGCGATGATCGTGCGACTCAATGGAGTCAAGCTGGCCCAGTAGAGTCGAGCCATGCTCGACTGCTCCTGCGTAGTCGAGCATGGCTCGACGCTACAAGGACATTCTGTGCGAAATTTGCACAGATCATGTGCTTCTACACGGCTGGTTCGTGCGCCATCCGCTCCGCATCATGTGCCCACTTTTCACCGCACAGGAGCTTGAACATGAACCTCACCGCCTTTGGTCTGGCCAGCCTGATCGGCATGGCCACCGTTACCCCCGTCACCGCTGCCGAACCGGCCCATCCCACCATCCGCCACATGGCTGGCGCACCCGTTGTGGCTTCGCTGGATGCGGCGAAGACCGCCGTGCTGGTGATCGACTTCCAGAACGAATACTTCGACGGCAGCGCTGTGCCGGGCTTCGCCGGTGGCCGCATGGTCATCCCCGATGGCGTGGCCGCACTGCGGCAGGCGAAGCGGGTGGTCGAGTTCGCCGATGCCCACGGCATCCGCGTGATCCATGTGCAGCACGTGTTGCCGGCTGGTGCGCCGCTGTTCGCGCAGGGCAGCGTCAATGCCGCCTTCCATCGCGACCTGCAGCCGCGCAAGGGCGAGACCGTGGTGCAGAAGGACAACGTCAGCGTGTTCGCCGGTGACTCGGCCGCAGTGCTCGACCAGGTGCTGAAGGATGCCGGCATCGACACCCTGATCGTCACCGGCCTGCAGACCCATGCCTGCGTGGCAGGTGCCGCCCGCGATGCCGCAGCGGCACCGCGTGGCTACCGCGTCATCGTGTCGTCCGATGCAACTGCCAGCCGTGATCTGGATCTTGCCGGAGGCCAGCGCATCGGTCATCGCGCGCTGCATGACGCCTCGCTGGCGCAGATTGAGGACACCTTTGGCGATGTCATGGCGACTGACGCGATCCTGGCACTGCCGGTGCGCAAGGCCGGCGACGGCGCTTGATAAGCTGACGGGGCCCGCACGCCGCGGGCCCCGCCACCTGGAGCTGCCCGCCGATGGACCATTTCGCCGCCCTGCGTGCGCTGCGCGCCATCGTCGATGCAGGCAGTTTCACCGCCGCCGCCGAACGACTGGGTACCACCCATTCGGCGATGTCACGGCAACTGCGGCAGCTGGAAGAACATCTAGAGGTTCGACTGCTCGATCGCAACAGCCGCCGGCTGTCACTGACGGAAGCCGGTCGCGACTACTACCGCGAGGCGGCAGCGCTGCTGGATCGCCTGCAGGAGGCGGATGACCGCGCACGCGCAGGGCAGGCACAGCCCAGCGGCACCGTGCGGATCAGCGTGCCGCAGGTGGTCGCCAGCCAGGAACTGCCGCATTGGTTGCCGTCGTTCCTGCGGCGCTACCCACAGGTCACGCTGGATCTTTCCGCCGACGACCAGCTGGTTGATGTGGTCGGGGGCGGCTTCGACCTGGCGCTGCGCATCGCGCCTTCCTTGCCGGACAGCCAGCTGGTTGCGCGCGAGCTGGCCAGCTGCCCACGCATCCTGGTCGCCGCACCGGCCTATCTGGCGCGGCACGGTCTGCCCCGGCAGGTTTCGGACCTCGCACAGCACACGCTGCTGGGTTTCAGTCCCACAGCGGCGATGTCGCCCTGGCAGCTGCAGGGGCCACGCGGTGCCGCCGCGAGCATCGAGGCGGGGCAGCGCCTGCGGGTGGATGCGACGCCAGCGTTGTATGCCGCTGCGTTGGCTGGCATGGGCATCAGCCTGTTCACTGCGCTGACCGTGCAGGAGGACCTGCGTGCCGGCCGCCTGATCCGTGTGCTGCCCGCCTGGCACGCCGGACAGCGGCGCTACTTCGCGCTGTATCCGCACGCGCGGGCGCTGGCGCCGAAGGTGCGTGCGCTGGTCGAGCACCTTGCGGCGCACTACGCTGCACAGGTGGGCGCGGCGGGGTAGTCGCGCGGCTGCAACCGGGGTGGTGATGGAGTCGGTGTATCTGCTGGTCGCGCTGGGCGCGATCGTCGCCGGATTCGTGCAGGGCCTGTCCGGCTTCGCCTTCGGCATGGTGGCGATGTCGTTCTGGGCGTGGGGACTGGAGCCGCGGCTGGCGGCGACGCTTTCGGTGTTTGGTGCGCTGGTCGGGCAGCTGGTCGCAGTGTTCACCGTGCGCCGCGGTTTCAACCTGCGCCTGCTGCTGCCGTTCGTGCTGGGTGGGCTGGCCGGCATTCCGCTGGGCGTGACGGTGCTGCCACGGCTGGACATGGACTGGTTCAAGGCGCTGCTGGGTGGCTTCCTGGCGCTGTGGTGCCCGGTGATGCTGATGGCGCGCTCGTTGCCTCCGGTCCGCGTCGGCGGCCGTATCGGTGATGCGATTGCTGGCATGGCCGGTGGCGTGCTCAGTGGCATCGGCGGCTTTGCCGGGCCGGTGCCGACGTTGTGGAGCACCCTGCGAGGCTTCGGCAAGGACGAGCAGCGCGCGGTCATCCAGAACTTCAACCTGGCGATGCTGGCGGTGACCATGGCCACCTATGTCGGCAGCGGCCTGGTGAGCCGGCAGATGTTGCCGTACTTCGCCATCGTGGCACCGGCCATGCTGGTGCCGACCCTGCTGGGCGCGCGGGTCTACATCGGCATCAGCGAGGCACGCTTCCGGCAGGTCGTGCTGGGCCTGCTGACCGCGTCAGGCATCGCGTTGCTGGCGTCGTCGCTGCCGGTACTGCTGGCGCGCTGAGGGAAGAACGAAAAAGGGCGCCACGAAGGGCGCCCTTTGTCGTCTACGGCATGTTTCGGCTCAGCGCTGCTGGATCTTCGACAGCAGGCGCAGGAATTCAACGTACAGCCAGACCAGGGTCACCATCAGGCCGAATGCGCCATACCACTCCATGTACTTCGGTGCACGCTGGGCGACACCGGTTTCGATGAAGTCGAAATCCAGCACCAGATTCAGCGCGGCCACGACCACCACGAACAGGCTGAAAGCAATGCCCAGCCAGCTGGAGTCGTGGATCACCGGCACGTCGATGTTGAAGAAGCCCAGCACGAATGACGCGAGGTAGAGCAGGGCGATGCCGCCAGTGGCGGCGACCACGCCCATCTTGAAGTTCTCGGTGGCCTTGATCAGGCCGCTGCGGTACGCGAACAGCAGCGCGAACAGGGTGCCAAAGGTCAGCAGCACCGCCTGGAACACGATGCCCGGGAACTTGGCGTTGAACACGGCCGAGATGGCGCCCAGGAACAGGCCTTCCACCAGCGCATACATCGGTGCGGTGACCGGCGACCATTCCTTCTTGAAGACGGTGATGAGCGCCAGCACGAGGCCGCCGATGGCGCCGCCCATGGCATACAGCTTGGCTCCGGCCATTACCTGGCCGTAGTCATCGATGGTCTGGTTCCAGGCGAAGGCGGCGGTCAGCACGGTCAACAGCAGCAGGAAGCCGGTCTTGTTGACGGTACCGTTGAGGGTCATGGCCTGGTCGGGGCTGGTCACCACCGAGCCACTGGCGAGGTCGAGGAAGGTGGACTCGGAAAGAGCCGGGTTGCCGCTGCGCATACGCGTTCTCCGTGCGAATGAGGGTCAGGACGGCCATCCGGCCGATGGGCGTGAGCATAGCCGATGACTGCTTTCGGCGTTGTGGCAGGCGCCGGATCTACGCATCCTGCGTTGACAGTTCCCAATGCGCTTGGCGACAATGACCAGCTCCCCGGGCATGGCCCGAGGGGATTGCAAGACCGGGGTATAGCGCAGTCTGGTAGCGCGCCTGCTTTGGGAGCAGGATGTCGGGGGTTCGAATCCCTCTACCCCGACCAATCCCACATCACGTCGGATTGGACACCGTTCCGGTTCGGGCGCCCGTAGCTCAACTGGATAGAGCACCGGCCTTCTAAGCCGGCGGTTACAGGTTCGATTCCTGTCGGGCGCGCCATTGGAATCAATGGTTTAAGTGCTCACATCCGTGAACATTGGTTCCCATTCGATGGCTGCACGACCCTGGGTGGCGAGCATTCCACCTTCCTCTTTTCCGATGAAAGATGCCCTTTGCATGGGGTGCAGTCGCACGACGTGATGTCATTCCGGTTGCGGTTGACCGGCGTCTGACGTCGATCGGCTCACTCCGCAGGTGCTTGAGCAGCGCCGCCTGGGATGGGGCAATGCACCCGGCAAAGAAAAAAGGCCAGCGCTATGCGCTGGCCTTTTTCAATGTCGCGATGGATGCACTCTGGTCGAGTGCACCCCGGATGGATCACATCTGTTCCAGTTCGCCCACTCGCACCTTGCCGCCACCGCCGCAGTTGCCGTGGCAGCCGCCGCTGATCGGGCCGCTGCCGCCGCCACC
>NZ_JASJSQ010000131.1:0-11086 GCF_030236855.1 Stenotrophomonas maltophilia group sp. Smal13 | reverse complement strand
TGGGGAGCTGCAAGCTGCGCTTCGGGGCGGACAAGCCGCTGCCCTATGGCGGGTTCCCTGCCTCCGGCCTGCTACGCACCTGATTCGCGCCACCATCGAGTAACCATCCAGCCCGCCATGTGCGGGCTTTTTCATGGGCGAGACCATGCAACAGAGCACCCTGCAGGCCATCCAGGCGCACGCCGTGGCAGAGTACCCGCGCGAGTGCTGCGGCCTGATCGTGGCCGGCGCCGATGGCGAGGCCTACATTTCCTGCCGCAACGTGGCCACCACGCCCAGCGAGCACTTCCGGCTGCCGGCTGAGGACTACGCCGACGCGGAGGACCAGGGCGAGGTGCTGGCCGTCGTGCACAGCCACCCGAACGCCTCTGCGGCTGCCTCCGACGCTGACCGGGTCATGTGCGAGGCCAGCGGCCTGCCGTGGCACATCGTGAGCGTGGGCCAGTGCACTGGCGCAGATCCGGAGTGTGGCGACCTACAGACCATCGAGCCCTGTGGCTACGAGGCCCCGCTGGTTGGCCGCCAGTTCGCCCATGGGGTGCTGGACTGCTACACCCTGGTGCGCGACTTCTACGCCCGCGAGCTGGGCATCCAGCTCAGCCAGTACGAGCGCGAGGACGACTGGTGGGAGAAGGGCCAGGACCTCTACAGCCTGGACCGGCTGCGCGCCGAGGGCTTCGAGCTGATCGATGGCGAGCCCCAGCGCGGCGACATGGTGCTGATGCAGATCCGCTCGCCCGTGCCGAACCACGCAGGTGTCTACCTGGGCGACGGCCAGATGCTGCACCACATGCACGGCCGCCTGTCGGAGACGGTGGTCTACGGCGGCATGTGGGCCGAGCGCACGCGCTACATCGTCCGGCACAAGGGTGCCCGCCATGGCTGATCGCCTGCGCACCATTCGCCTATACGGCCTGCTGGGTGCTCGCTTCGGGCGCAAGTTCCGCCTGGCCGTCAGTAACCCCGCTGAGGCCGTGCGCGCGCTGTGCGTGCTGCTGCCGGGCTTCCAGCAGTACCTCATGGGCGCCAAGGCCAAGGGCATGGAGTTCGCCGTGTTCGTCGGGCGGCAGAACCTGTCCAAGGATCAGCTGCGTGATCCGCCAGGTGGTGACGACATCCGCATTGCGCCGGTGCTGATGGGGGCGAAGCGCGCGGGTGCGCTGCAGACGATTGTCGGTGCCGTGCTGATCGTGGTGGGCGCGATCTTCTCCTATACCCCGGTGGGCGTACCGCTCATGAAGCTGGGTGTGGCCATGGCCGCCGGCGGCATCGTGCAGATGCTTTCCCCACAGCCTACCGGGCTGGGTGCGAAGGACAGTCCTGAGAACACCCCGAACTACAGCATGAACGGTGCCGTGAACACGCAGGCGCAGGGCAACCCTGTACCCGTTGCCTATGGGGGCCACGACACCAAGGGAATGTTCGTGGGTTCAGCAGTGATCAGCGGCGGAATCTATGCAGAGGATCAGCAGTGAACGTAGCCATCAAGTATCAGCCCACGCAGCTGTCGCGTGCCTGCTCGCCGGCGGCGATTGCCGGTGCTGGCGGCAAGGGTGGCGGGAACGCCCGCACGCCGGTCGAGACCCCCGACAGCCTGCACTCGATCTCCTACGCCAAGATCTTGGACCTGATCAGCGAGGGCGAGATCCGGGGCTTGGTGGCGGGCAATCAGTCTGTCTACCTCAACCAGGTTCCGATCCAGAACAGCGACGGCACCCTGAACTTTGCCGGCGTGCGCGTGGAAACCCGTGCAGGCACGCAGGACCAGGAGTACATCGCCGGATTCCCATCGGTCGAGAACGAGGTCACGGTCGGGGTCGAGCTGCGCAGCAACGCGCCTGTGGTCCGCACGGTCTCTGGCGCTGACCTGTCTGCCGTGCGTATTCGATTCAGCGTTCCTGCGCTGCAGCGGCAGAACACGGAAAACGGTGATACCGAAGGCTACGCGATCGAGTATGCGATCGATCTGTCGGTGAATGGCGGCGCCTTCAGCACCGTGCTCACCAACGCGTTCCGCGGCAAGACCACCAGCGAGTACCAGCGCAGCCACCGCATTGATCTGCCAGCCGGCACCCAATGGCAGGTGCGTGTGCGCCGCCTGACGCCAAACGCGAACAGCTCCACCGTTGCCGATACGGTGAACATCCTCTCGCTGACGGAGATCATCGACGCCAAGCTGCGCTATCCCAACTGCGCGCTGGCGGCGGTGCAGGTGGATGCGAGCGCCTTCCAGAACGTCCCCTCGCGCGCCTACCAGATCTGGGGCCGCATCATCCGGGTGCCGAGCAACTACGACCCGCGCACGCGGGCCTACAGTGGCATCTGGGACGGAACCTTCAAGTCGGCATGGACCAACAACCCGGCCTGGGTGTTCTTCGACATTGTCACCAACGACCGTTTCGGCCTGGGCAATCGGATCCCGCTGGATTGGGTGGACAAGTGGCGGCTGTACGAGATCGCGCGGTACTGCGATCAGCTGGTCAGCGACGGCATGGGCGGCCAGGAGCCCCGGTTCACCTGCAGCCTGTACCTGCAAACCCGAGCGGATGCGTACAAGGTCCTGCAGGACATGGCCAGCATGTTCCGTGGCATCAGCTTCTATGCTGCTGGTCAGGTCATGGCCTCAGCGGACATGCCGAAGGACCCGGTCTACACCTACAGCCAGGCCAATGTGGTCGACGGCCGGTTCGCCTACGAGGGTAGCGCGCGCAAGGTTCGCCATACCGTTGCGCTGGTGTCGTGGACCGATCCTGACGACTTCGGCCGGCAGAAGGTAGAGCCGGTGCAGCTGCACGACGGCATCGCCCGCTATGGTGTGAACCAGATTGAGGTCACCGCGCTAGGCTGCCATTCGAAGTCGCAGGCGCAGCGGGTGGGCAACCACATCCTCTACAGCGAGAACCTGGAGACGGAGACGGTCACCTTCGCCGTGGGTCTGGACGCGCTGAACTGCATGCCGGGCGATGTGATTCAGGTGGCTGACGCCAACCGCGCAGGGCGCCGCAACTCTGGGCGCATCAGCGCGGCATCCGCCAACAGCCTGACGCTGGACGTGGTGCCACCGACCATGGCCGTGGGTGATCGCCTGCGCGCCACGCTGCCAAGCGGAAAGACCGAGGCGCGCACCATCAACGGGATCAACCCGGCCACGCGCGTAGTGACTGTCTCGGCGCCGTGGAGTGCGGTGCCGGTGGCACAGTCGATCTGGGCGACCGAGTCGACCGACCTAGTGCTGCAGCAGTTCCGCGTACTGAGCATCGCCGAGGAGGAGGGGCTCACCTACCGCATCACGGCGCTGCAGCACCGCCCGGACAAGTTCGCTGCCATCGATGACGGCACCCGTCTGGAGCCGCCGCCGATCAGCGTCATTCCGCCGAGCGTGCAGCCGCCGCCGGCCAACGTGCGCATGTCGTCCCATGTGGTGATCGACCAGGGCATCGCCACGCCGGTGCTGACGATTGAGTGGGATGCGGCCGACAAGGCCATCGCCTACGACGTGGAGTGGCGCCGGGACGACCTGAACTGGGTGCGTGCTGGCAGGGTAGGGACCACCAGCTGCGAGGTGCGGGGCATCTATGCCGGCAAGTACCTGGCCAGGGTGCGCGCGGTCAATGCGCTCAACGCGGTTTCGCAGCCTACGCTGAGCATGCTCACGGACATCAAGGGCAAGACCGAGCCGCCGCCGGCGCTGACCTCGCTGACCGCCACGCCGGTGGTGTTCGGCATCCAGCTGGCATGGGGCTTCCCGCCTGGTGCCACCGACACCGAGCGGACGGAGATCTGGCGCAGCGCCGGGCCGGACCGCGCCAGCGCCACGAAGTTCGCCGACTTCGCCTACCCGCAGAACCGCTACCAGCTGGACGGCCTGGCCGCCGGTGCGCGGTTCTACTTCTGGGGTCGCCTGGTGGACAAGAGCGGCAACATCGGGCCGTGGTATCCGGCCGGTGCTGGCGTCATGGGCGAGGCCAGCACCAACCAGTCGGACTACGACGCGTACTTCTCTGGAAGGATCAGCGAGAGTGCGTTGGGCCAAGACCTGCTGGCCAAGATCGACAGCATCGACCAGATCGTTCCTCTGATCTGGGAGGCGGGCGCCACCTATGACCCCGGCCAAACCGTGATCCACAGCGGCAAGATCTGGCTGTGGAACGACAACGCGCCGGGCAATGAGGAGCCGCCGGGCACGAAGTGGAAGGACGTGGGCGATGCAGTCGCGCAGGCTGGTGCGGTGGCCGGCAGAGTCAGCACCTTGGAACTCCAAGTCAACGATCCGGAGACCGGCCTGCAGGCCATTGGCCAGAAGACCGATGGCCTGTTCGCGCAGCTCGATGTGCAGGCTGCCGGTGATAGTGACTGGGGTGCAGGCGACTCCACGGTGTTCGCGGGCACGCTCACCATCCAGACGGTTATTGCTGAAGGCGACTACGCCCAGGCGAAGCGAACGGACACGGTGGAGGCGAAGGTCGGTGAAACGCAGGCGATCGTTCAGCAGACCTCGCAGGCCGTAGTCGACCTGGACGGAAAGATCAGCGTCTCCTACAGCGTGAAGATGCAGATCGCCGCCAATGGCCAGTACTACGCGGCCGGCATGGGTATCGGCATCGAGAACCAACCGGACGGCAGCTACCAGAGCCAGATCCTGTTCCAGGCCGATCGCCTTGCCCTGATCAACGTGATCAACGGCCAGGTGACCACGCCGTTCGTGATTCAGGGCGGGCAGACGTTCATCAGCCAGGCGCTGATCGGCACGGCATGGATCAACACGGCCAACATCGCGGATGCGGCAATCACCAACGCAAAGATCGGCGGCGTCATCCAGTCGGACAACTATGTTCCCGGGCAAACCGGCTGGCGAATCAGCAAGGACGGTGGATTCGAGTTGAACGGAAACACTCCCGATGGATACAAGTTGCGCGTAGTCAATCAAGGCGTCTACGTTTATCACCCGAACGGAATTCCAGCTGTTGAAGTTGGGGTGTTGCTGTGACCTTGGTTGGGCTCCGCATACGACGAGCTGATGGCTACGTGGAGACCACGGTCACCACCAAGCTGTCGAAGATGATCGGGTCCTACAGGTTTCCGCTCTACAACCCGGTGAACTCCAACAACAAATGGGTGGCACCGCCTGAAGCGAACGGAGGGCTCGTCGTCAACGACTTCTCCGGCGGCGAGCCCTTCTACTACTTCACGTGCGAAGGCCAGCGATCGGTGTACGGCATGCTGGTTCCATCGGTGACCATCTCGGGCAACACCATCAACTGGTCTTGGGATCCTGACGTGGTGAACTTCCACGTCAGGATGGAGATGTTCCCGAGCAAGCCCACAACGGAAACCGTTGGCGGCATCACCCTTCACTATGGAATCTACAGCTGATGGCCGTCGGACTACGCGTGCGGAACCAGGGAACCGGGCAAATCCAGATCGGGGCCGGCTATCGGAACCTGCAGCTGGCAAAGTCCGGGACGTTGAACACTGGATCCTTCTCTGGCGGCGGGACCGGCGGCTCGCCGCCGTTTGCCTCGTGGTCGCCTAGTGGGGCCTTGGCCTCAACAAACGGAACAACGAATCTCCACGTCTGCCGCTACATCAACGACAGCGTGGCAACTACGACGGGATTCACTCTGGTGCAGAGCGGTGTGACGTGTTTCGTCTACGCTTCCAATCAGGCGCCGAACAAGACGCTGGAGTACTACACATTCAACGCCACCGAGCGTGCGGCCAGTGGGCCGGTCGGTCTGCGCATGCGCGGTGAAGACGGCACGGTGTTCTACGATTCAAGGCGAAATGGCATCCGCGTGCTGCAGGTGGTGCCGCTGCCAACGGTCCCGGGGCCTCCCGTTGAAATCGGCCAGTTCTTCCCGGGAGTCAAGATCGGCATTGCCATTCCGTCACCGCGCTTCTACTACTTCGCGCAATCGCAGGATCGCTGCACGATGTCAGCTGACCACTTCCACATGACCAGCGACAACCGGATATTTCTGTCGAGGTTGCAGGTAACTCAGCAGACCCTGATCTCGAACACCTTCCCGGTGGGTGGCGTGACGATGGGGCCGCAGAACGCAACGATCTTCATCGTGGACCTGACCGAGGTGCCGCTGGGGTTCGGATGATGCGGGACTATGCGACCTGCAGCAGCAGATCCTCGCGGTTGTTCCGCGGCGTGTTCACCGCGCGGCTGACGCGGTAGGCCTCCATCGCCGGTGGCTCGCTGGCCAGCAGCATGGCCATGGCGTCGTCGGGGCTGGCGGCGATCCACTCATCGATCTGGCCGGCCTGTAGCCACACCGGCATGCGGTCGTGGATGTCGGCCGACACGCCGCTGCTGTCGCCGGTGATGATGGTGAAGGTGCCCAGGTTGCCATCGGGCAGGAGCGGGCTGGTGTCCTCCCACAGGCCAGCGGCCAGCAGCGGCCCAGTTGCGTGGATGAACCACGGGTCTTTCTTCTCGTCGATCGGGCTCACCGACCACTCGTAGTACCCGGCCATGGGGATCACGCAGCGGCGCTTCTTGAAGGCCGCCCGGAACGCCGGCTTGGTCGCCACCGTCTCGATGCGGGCATTGATGGTCGAGCCCTGCAGGCCCTTGGCCTTGGCCCAGAACGGCAGCAGGCCCCAAGCCAAGCGGGTGACCTGCCGGCCTTCGCCGCGGTCCAGGATCACCGAGGCGCGCTGCGTCGGCGCCAGGTTGTAGCTGGCCTGTATCTCGGCCAGGCCGGGGGCAAGGTCAGCCAGCCCCGGCTGGCCGAAGTCGATCACGGGGAGCTGGACGAATCGGCCGCACATGGCCGGAGGTTAGCCCGGCCGACCGTGCCCGGGGCGTGTAGGGACAGCCCGACCCGACAGGACGACGTTGCCCGATGGCGCGAGCCGCGCAGGGCGGGCATTCTGACCTTGCCGGATCCGGGGCCGCAGGCAGCTCAACCCGGGGGCGCTTGAGCAGCGCCGAGCCGGCACAGAGTCGGGTCAGGCTCGACCCTGCGATTCGGGCAAATTGACGATTTCGTCAAATCGCCGATGCAGGCCTTAACAATTCCTTCGCCGAACGATTCAGCCAGGTCGCCACCGCGTTCGCAGGATCTGCGACGGCCGGCCGTATCCTTCCGGCCATGCAGTACTCCCACGGCTTCCGCACCGCCCCGATTCCCTCTGGCTGGGTCCAGACCGGCGAGCGCTGGGCGCTCTGGTACAACGGCCGCGAGACGGCCAGCGTTACTCCCGATGGCGGTCCCGGCGTGCGCCTATGGATGGAAGGCCAGAAGATGTGGGACGTGAAGGAGGTGCGCGCGGCCAATGTCCGGCAGGCGAAGCGCTACGGAGAGCGCTGGTGCGCCGCCAGGCTGTATCCCGATCTTCCTTTGCGCGAGGCCGTGGCCCGGCTGACCGACAACACCCCGATCCAGCCGCCGCCGCCAATGCCCGGACTGCCGCCAACCCGCGAGCAGCAGCAACAGGCCCGGCGCTTGGCAGAGGCTGGGGCGAAGGAGATCGAGCGAATCAAGGAAGCGCTGGAACCGCGCCGACCGCCGAAGGAGACCAAGCCCCGCCCGAAGGACGCGCGCAAGGCGTGGGTGAGGGCAGGGCTGCAGCAGATGCGTCGCGGCGTGTAGACGTCAGGCGACCCGCAGCTGCACCACGTTGCCATCGCGCAGCCGGTCCAGGTAGTCCGCCCACTCCTGCATCATCCGAACCCGCTCATCGAGGTGGGTCGTGCGGTTGTAGGCACGGCCGTTCAGATCCTTCACTTCATGGGCCAGCTGGTGCTCGATGATGTCGGGGCGGAACTTCAGGACCTCGTCCAGGATGGTGCGCGCTGTCGCGCGGAAGCCGTGCCCAGTGACCGTGCCCGACTCGAACCCCATTCTGCGCAAGGCCGCAGTCACTGCGTTCTCTGACATCGGCCGTGCTTTGGAACGAGCCGAGGGGAAGACGTACTTTCCCCGTCCGGTGAGCGGCTTGATTTCCTCAAGGATCGCGAGAGCCTGCACCGACAGCGGGACAATGTGCGGTCGGCGCATCTTCATCCTTCCCTTGGGGATCGTCCATATCCGCTCTTCAAGGTCGAATTCTGCCCACTCGGCCTGTCGTAGCTCGCCAGGACGCAGAAAAAGCATTGGAGCGAGGCGGAGGGCCATCCGAACCGTCAGCGTTCCAGAGTAGCCATACATAGCGCGCAGCAGGGGCGCCAGTTCGACGGGCTCGGTAACCGCGGCGTAGTGATTCTCTGGCGAGGGGGTAAGAGCGCCGCGCAGGTCCGCAACCGGGTCGCGCTTCGCCCTGCCGGTGGCGATGGCGTACCGCATCACCTGGCTGCAGTTCTGCATGATTCGGTGCGCCGATTCGATGGCGCCGCGGGCCTCAATGCGCCGAGCGACCGACAGGAAATCCGTCGCTTCCAACTCGGCCGCCGGTCGGCTTCCGACCCACGGGAACACGTCGTTGGCGAACCACGCTTCGACCTTGATGCGGTACTTCGGCACCCAATCGCGCTTGGCCAGCCATTCCCGTGCAATGACCTCGAACGTGTTGGCTCCCAGTTCCGCCCGAGCCACGGCTGCCGCCTTCTTGTGCTCGCCCGGATCCACCCCGCGCGCCAGCAGCTGCCGCGCGTCGTCCCGCCGCTGCCGGGCTAGAGCCAGGGTCACGTCTGGGTACACGCCCAATGCGAGCCGCTTCTCCTTCCCGTCGAAGCGATACTTCAGCCGCCACCAGCGGCTGTCCTTGGGCGAGATCTCCAAGTACAGACCGCCGCCATCGAAGATCTTCTGCGTGCGGTCCGTTGCTTTGGCCTTGCGAATGGCCAGATCGGTCAGTGGGGGCATGTGTCTTTCAGGTCCGGGCGGATGCCCCAAAATATGCCCCCACCGTCTCACGGCCTGCAACGAACTGACGCGAACTAGGCCGGAAAGTAAAAAAGCCCGGAAACCCTTGTGACGCGGGGGGTTCCGGGCTTCTCCGGTCCTTGACGGACCGTTCGTTGGTGGAGGTGGGCGGAATTGAACCGCCGTCCGAAGGCACTCCATCCCCAGCACTACATGCTTAGCTCACCGTTGAATCTCATCCCCGAGCAGCACGGTGTGCAAAGCGCACCCGGGAACCAGCCTGTTGTGTTCTAGTGCCGGACTGACAGGCAGCCGCCCAGCGCGATTCCATGATAATGACTCTACGCTGCGAGCATGGACACAAGCAGTTTCGAGGCTCCGCCTAAGTCGGCAGAAGGTCACGCACCGCAGTTTTTAGGCTGCGAGAGCGACCGGAGCGTAGTTGTCGTCGTTGGCAACTAGAGTTTTGCAGCTGGATTTACGAGGAAAGCTACCCCCTCGGCATGCGCCAGGCGACTTCACAACCCCCGTCGAAACCAATGCACCCCCGGCTTCTTCAAGCATTGCAAGGCTTTGGGGCCAATGCCGTCATAAAAGCTGACACTGACCCTGCCCAACGAGACGGATCTTACGGCAATCTTCCTGAACAGTCACGCGGGTGAGCGTCCGTCTCCCAGCTGATTGGCACGTTGCGATCCCTTGGGACACCGTGCTCGAATTTCCGGTACCACTCCACGGGGGGCCTCATGGCCATTTCCGTCAGCCCCGGCAACTGGGGACAGTATCGGATCGGGCAAGAGGTGCGCGGTGGCATGCTGTCGGCTGAATCGTCCTGGTACATCCAGCCACACGCAGATCGGGCGGCGAAGGCCCTCGCGGCGGCGTTTCCGGCAACAGGTCCTGCATCAGGGCTGCAGGCCGATCTGTTGTTGAAGGCAGTGGCATCGGTCTGTGCTCAAGACGGGCCGCAATAGCGCCAAACGCTGAAGCGGGCCGGCGTAGGTGCGATCAGGCTTGATAGCATCCAGATTCCTGAAGTTGAGCCAGTGGAAGGACGCCATGACGCTAGACGTTGCAGTAACAGATGAACCCAGCGACGAAGCGCTGGAGGTGATTGGCACCGGCTTGGACCAGTTCAATCTGGAGGCTGCAGGGTATGCCGATCGACGCGCGCTGGCGGTACTGGTTACCGATCCGGCCAGCGGCAAGGTAGTAGGGGGCCTTACCGGGCGAACCTCACTGGGCCTGTGGTTCGTTGATCTGTTCCATCTGCCAGCGGCCCATCGCGGCAACGGGCTGGGGTCGCGTGTGCTGAAGGCCGCAGAGGATGAAGCGCGGCGTCGCGGTTGCCGTTCCGGCGTGCTGTACACCCTCAGCTTCCAGGCGCCCGACTTCTATGTGAAGCATGGATGGGTCGTGTTCGGCCGGGTGCCATGCGATCCGGCCGGCACATGCAGGGTGTTCCTCAGCAAGGATCTGTCGGTGGGGTGAGCGCTGCGGGCGAGCCGCGGGTCCTGTCAATCCGCAACTTGTTGTAGAGCGTCTGTCATAGCGGATTGCTAACTTCGTGGGCACGAATTTGCGACACACTGGCGATGACCATCCGAGCCAGGACAGACACGGAGACCATGGGTGACCGATGCAAGCCAACAACGCAGCCTGCGGCAGCTGATCGGGCCGGTCGGTGCCGACTACCAGCGGCGTGCGTTGCCGCCGGGCTGGGTCTGGGCGGTGCTGGCGGTGCTGCTGGCGGCCACCTGGGTGACGGAGTTGCCGGCCACGGCAGCTGCGGCACTGGTCGCCAGCGCGGTGGTGGTGCACTGGTCGCAGCGCGGCCGCATCCATTGGCTGGGGTGGCGCCTGCCGGGCCTGGCAGTGCTGGCCGCCCTGCTGTGGGGGCCGGAAGTGCTGTCGCAGTGGTTCGAGCACGGGCTGGCTGTGGTGCTGATGTCGCTGGCCAGTCTCAGCATCGGCGTGCATGTGTGGCAGTCGCGACAGATGGCGCGCCAGCTGCAGGGCGCGGCCGATGCACTGGACGACGCCCAGTTGCTGGCGTTGCTGCCGGCTGATGCCGCGAACCTGGCCCAACAGTGGCGCTTGGGCGATGACCGTTACGCACCGGAGCTGGCGGTAGTGATGCACCTGGCGGTGATGCACGCGACGCTGTCGCCGCGGATGCGCAGGCAGGGCATGCTGGCGGGGTGACCCGCCTTTTGTAGAGTCGAGATCCTATGTTCGTGGTCAAGCCTGCTGGAAGCAGGCTTGAC
>NZ_JASJSQ010000130.1:0-11173 GCF_030236855.1 Stenotrophomonas maltophilia group sp. Smal13 | reverse complement strand
CTTTTGCAGTTGACGTTGATTCGGCAGGTGCAGGGCTGCAAGCCCTGCCGAACACCCCTCAACGCCTGGGAGCGAGCTGCTCGAGCATTTCCCAGGACTTCAGTCCTCGTGGCCCCAGGTGATGGGCCAGCACCCGCCGCATCGGCAGGCGCAGGCTGGCCAGGTCGGCGGCATCGGGCTCTTCATCGGCGGCCAGCGCCAGCAGCGCCGAGCCGGTCGCGGCCGCCCGGCGTTCCCCACCGCGCTCGCTGAGCAGGCGCTGCGCGCCTTCCTGTGGGTCCAGTTCGTAGCGCGCGGCCGGGTCGATCGGCTGGCCGTCGCTGGCGCTGTCCAGATCGAAACCCAGGCCCAGCGCAGACAGCAGCTCGCGCTCAAACCGGCGCAGGGTCCAGGCCAGGCCGGCGCCCACGGCCAGCCGCGCGCGTGCCTCGCCGTAGGCCAGGTACAACTCCGGCAGCGGGTCCTGGCGCGGGGCCAGGCGCAGGGTCAATTCACTCAGATAGAAGCCGGCCAGCATCGCCTGGCCGACCAGGCGCGGGGCAGCATCCAGTGCCTCGGCACCCCGCAGCTGGGCCAATTCGCCCCGCTGCTGGGCACTGAAGCGGATCCACTGCAGCGGCTGCAGGGCCGCGCGCAGCACCTGTCCCTTGGCGGTGGATACGCCACGCGCGAGCAGGCCGATCCGGCCATGCTGCGCGCTCAGCACTTCGACCAGCAGGCTGGTCTCGCGATAGGCCCGTGCATGCAGCACGAAGCCGGTGTCGTCCTCGATCATCATCGAAGCGACTGCAACGGCTTACTCGTAACCGAAGGCCTTCAGTGCGGCCTCGTCGTCGGACCAGCCTTCACGCACGCGCACCCAGGTCTCCAGGAACACCTTGGCCCCGAACAGGCGCTCCATCTGCAGGCGGGACTTGGCCCCGATCTCCTTCAGGCGGGTACCACCCTTGCCGATCACGATCGCCTTCTGGCCCTCGCGCTCGACCCAGATCACCGCACCGATGCGCAGCAGGTTGCCATCTTCGGTGAAGCGCTCGATTTCCACGGTGGTGGCATACGGCAGCTCTTCGCCGAGCTGGCGCATCAGCTGTTCACGTACCAGTTCGCCGGCCAGGAAGCGCTGGCTGCGGTCGGTGATCTCGTCTTCGCCGAACATCGGCGGCGCTTCCGGCAGCAGCGACAGTACGTCGCGTACCAGTGCTTCCAGGCCGTTGCGCTTCTGCGCCGAGATCGGATGCACCGACGAGAAATCGCGGCCGGCCGTGACTTCCTGCAGGAACGGCAGCAGCGCGCCCTTGTCCTTCAGCCGGTCGATCTTGTTGACCACCAGCACCACCGGGATACCGGCGTCGCGCAGAACATTGAAGGCCAGGCTGTCTTCCTCGTCCCAGCGACCAGCTTCGATCACCAGCAGGCCGGCATCGACGCCTTCCAGCGAACCGCGCGCGGCGCGGTTCATCACCCGGTTCATCGCCCGCTTCTGCACCTTGTGCAGGCCGGGGGTGTCGACCAGCACCAGCTGGCCTTCCGGATAGGTGGCGATGCCCAGCAGGCGATGGCGCGTGGTCTGCGGGCGGTTGGAAACGATGCTGACCTTGGCCCCGACCAGGGCATTGGTCAGGGTCGATTTGCCCACGTTCGGGCGGCCGATGACGGCCACGCTGCCGCAATGATGGGAAGTTTGTTCGCTCACTTGGAATCCAGTTGTTCTAGGACGGCTGCAGCCGCCTGTTGTTCGGCAAGCCGCCGCGAGGCGCCTTCGCCCTCGGTGCTGGCGGCCGGGTCGGCTACGTTGCAGCGTACCCGGAAGTGCTTGGCGTGGTCGTCACCGGATTCTGACACCAGTTCATACTGCGGCAACGCCTTCTGTCGGGCCTGCAGCCATTCCTGCAGGCGGGTCTTGGGATCCTTCTCGGGCCGACCGGAAGCCGGCAGTGCCTCGATCGAAGCGCTGAACCAGGGCAGTACCACCGCCCGGCAGGCCTCGAAGCCAGCATCCAGGTAGATCGCGGCCACCACGGCTTCCACGGCGTCGGCCAGAATCGAGTCGCGACGATGACCGCCGGACTTCATTTCGCCGGGGCCCAGGGTCAGCCGCTCGCCCAGTTCCAGGGTGCGCCCGATCACCGCCAGCGCGCCTTCACGCACCAGCTCGGCACGGGCACGGGTCATCGCGCCTTCGTCAGCCTTGGGCCAGCGTCGGTACAGCGCCTCGGCCGCCATCATGTTGACGATGCTGTCGCCGAGGAACTCCAGGCGCTCGTTATGCGGCGCACCGGCACTGCGATGCGTCAGCGCCTGCTTGAGCAGGGCCGGGTCGCTGAAGGCATGACCGATCAGGTCGCCACGTTGGATGAATTTACTGGGCACCGCTTCGTGTCAGGTCCTGGGAAGAATCGAATTTGCCAACCACATCGAGGTTGCCGATCAGCTGACGGCGCACTTCGTAGTTGACCTTGAGGGTCCAGCCATTGTCGCGACGGTCGAACTTCACGTTGGCCGGCTTCACGTTGTCCGAATAGTTGATGTACAGACGCTTGAAGAACAGGTCCTGGATGCGCGCCGGCTCCATGCTGCCCACGCCCGGCTCGTTGGCCAGGCTCTTCATCGCCGAGCGCACCGCGTAGTACTCCTGGTACATCGGGAACAGCTTCATGCCGATGTAGAGGAAGAAGCCAACCACGATCAGGACCGTCAGGAACGAGGTCAGGGTCATGCCACGCTGCGTGTTCATCGTCTTCATTGCGTTCTCCCCAGATACGCGTTGGATGTGAAAATACTCAGTTGGTGCCCGCTCAGTTGATGCTCGAGCCGATCCGCGACGGCTCGAAGCCATCCTTGCAGAACCAGCCCTGGCAGTTCAGCCAGATCAGGAACGCCTTGCCACGCAGGTTCTCTTCCGGCAGCAGGCCCCAGAAACGGCCATCATCGCTGTTGTCGCGGTTGTCGCCCATCACCAGGTACTTGCCGGCCGGCACGGTCCACTGGCCCTGGCCACGCGGATAGTCGGTCTCCAGCACCGTGTGGGTGCGGCCCGGCAGGTGCTCGACCAGCAGGTTGGCGCCCTCGCCCTGGCCCTTGTGGCCGGCGTAGATGCCCTTGTTGTCGTACTTCAGCGGCTCGCCGTTGAGGATCACGCCGTCGCCTTCGAAGACCACGGTGTCGCCCGGCACGCCGATCACGCGCTTGATGAAGTTCTCGCCCTTGGCCGGATCGTTCTCGCCATGGCCGGGGAAGTGAAACACCACCACGTCACCACGCGAGGGCTCGCCCACCGGCACGAACTTGGTGTTGCTGATCGGCAGGCGCAGGCCGTAGGAGAACTTGTTGACCAGGATGAAATCGCCGATCAGCAGGTTCGGCATCATCGAGCTGGACGGGATCTTGTACGGCTCGGCGATGAAACTGCGCACGATCAGCACGATCGCCAGCACCGGGAAGAACGCACGCGAGTAGTCCACCAGCACCGGCTCGGAATCGAGCAGGCCCGCGCGCTGGGCGCGACGCTTGGCGAGGTACAGCTTGTCCGCGAGCAGGATCAGGCCCGAGGCCAGGGTCAGCACGACCAGGAGGATCTCAAACAGTTTCATTCAGGGTCCTTTGCAACGTCACCAGACGACCGGCCCCGCAGGGCCGGTGCGGGCTTACTTGTTGTCCATCTGCAGCACGGCCAGGAACGCTTCCTGCGGGATCTCCACGCGGCCGACCTGCTTCATGCGCTTCTTGCCTTCCTTCTGCTTTTCCAGAAGCTTCTTCTTGCGCGAAACGTCGCCACCATAGCACTTGGCCAGCACGTTCTTGCGCATGGCCTTGACCGTGGTACGGGCGATGATCTGCGAGCCAACGGCGGCCTGGATGGCCACGTCGAACATCTGGCGCGGGATCAGGTCCTTCATCTTTTCGCACAGTTCGCGGCCGCGACGGTCGGCATGGCTGCGGTGCACGATCAGCGACAGTGCATCGACCTTGTCACCGTTGATCAGTACGTCCACGCGCACGAACGGGCCTGCGTCGAAGCGCACGAAGTGGTAGTCCAGCGAGGCATAGCCACGGCTGACCGACTTCAGCTTGTCGAAGAAGTCCAGCACCACCTCGGCCATCGGCAGCTCGTAGCTGATCTGCACCTGGCTGCCCAGGTAGTTGATGCCGATCTGGCTGCCGCGCTTCTCTTCGCACAGCTTGATGATGTTGCCGATGTACTCCTCGGGGGTGAGCACGTTGGCACGGATGATCGGCTCGCGGATCTCCTCGACCTGGTTCACCGGCGGCAGCTTGGCCGGGTTGTCCATGTTGATGATCGAGCCATCGGTCTTCAGGACTTCATACACCACCGTCGGCGCGGTGCTGATCAGGTCCAGGTTGTATTCGCGCTCCAGGCGCTCCTGCACGATTTCCATGTGCAGCATGCCGAGGAAGCCGCAGCGGAAGCCGAAGCCCATCGCCTCGGAGCTTTCCGGCTCGAAACGCAGCGCGGCATCGTTCAGGCGCAGCTTGTCCAGCGCTTCGCGCAGGTCCGGGTAGTCCTCGGCATCGACCGGGAACAGGCCGGCGAACACGCGCGGCTGCATTTCCTGGAAGCCCGGCAGCGGCTTCGGTGCCGGGTCGCCGGCCAGGGTCAGGGTGTCGCCAACCGGCGCACCGTGCACGTCCTTGATGCTGGCGGTGACCCAACCCACTTCACCTGCACGCAGCGCCGGCAGCACCTTGCGCTTCGGGGTGAACACGCCGACGTTGTCGACCTGGTGGTTGCGGCCGGTGGACATCACCTGCAGCTTGTCACCGGCCTTGATCTCGCCCTGCATCACGCGCACCAGCGAGACCACACCCAGGTAGTTGTCGAACCAGGAGTCGATGATCAGCGCCTGCAGCTTGTCGGTGTCGCGCGGCTTCGGCGGCGGGATGCGATGCACGATCGCTTCCAGCACGTCCTGCACGTTCAGGCCGGTCTTGGCACTGACCGGCACGGCGTCGGAGGCGTCGATGCCGATCACGGCCTCGATCTCGGCCTTGGCGCGCTCGATGTCGGCGGTGGGCAGGTCGATCTTGTTGATCACCGGCACCACTTCCAGGCCCTGCTCCACGGCGGTGTAGCAGTTGGCCACCGACTGCGCTTCCACGCCCTGGGCCGCATCGACCACCAGCAGCGCGCCTTCGCAGGCGGCCAGCGAGCGGCTGACTTCATAGGAGAAGTCGACGTGGCCGGGGGTGTCGATGAAGTTCAGATGGTAGGTCTGCCCGTCCTTGGCCAGGTACGGCAGCGACACCGACTGCGCCTTGATCGTGATGCCACGCTCGCGCTCGATCGGGTTGGAGTCGAGCACCTGCGCTTCCATCTCGCGGGCCTGCAGGCCACCACAGAGCTGGATGATGCGGTCGGCCAGCGTGGACTTGCCGTGGTCGACATGGGCGATGATGGAGAAGTTGCGGATGTTCCGCATCGAATCAGAAGACATAGGTGGCGGCGGCGCGCGGCGTCGTCAGGGTAACGGTCGATTATCGCATGCCCGGCGCCCGCCCGCGAAAACGGCCTCATCGGACCGGGCCCGGAATGGCCGAAGCCCCGCCAGGGCGGGGCTTCGGGGAAAAGCCGGGGCCGCCGAAGCGGCCCCGGCAGGCCTTACTGGCCGGCCTTGACCGCGACGAACGCGCTGTTGCCGCTGCCGGTGCGCACCAGCAGCATCACCACGTCACCCTTCTTGTAGCTGGAAAGCGCACGGTTCAGCGCGTCCACGCTGCCGACCTGGGTGCTGGCCACCTGCAGGATCACCATGCCCGGAGACAGGCCCGCATCACGCGCGCCCTGGCCCTTGACCCCGGTGATGCGCACGCCTTCGCCCGATTCCAGGCCCAGCTGCTTGCGCTGCGGTGCGGTCAGGTCACTGACGTCCAGCCCCAGCAGGGCATTGGCGCCGGCCTGTGGAGCCGCATCGCTGTCGCCGGTGGCCGGGCCACGCGAACCGGCCTGCCCGTCTTCGGTCAGTGCGGTCAGGGTGGCACTGAGGTCGCGCGGCTTGCCATCACGGATCACGCCCAGGGTGACCCGGCTGCCCGGTGCCATCGCGCCGATCAGCGGCGGCAGGTCGGACCAGCTGTTGACCGGCGCGCCGTTCACCGAACGGATCACATCACCGATCTTCACTCCGGCCCGGGCTGCAGCCGAGTCCGGCACGATCTGGTTGACCAGGGCGCCGCGGCTGTCCGGCAGGCCCATCGCCTGCGCCTTCAGCCCGTCGATTTCCTGCACCACCGCGCCGAGCTGGCCACGGGTGACCTTGCCGGTCTTCTTGATCTGCTCGACCGCGCTCATCGCCAGGTCGATGGGGATCGCGAAGCTGATGCCCATGTAGCCGCCCGAGGCGGAGAAGATCTGCGAGTTGATGCCGACCACTTCGCCACGGGTGTTCAGCAGCGGGCCACCGGAGTTGCCCTGGTTGATCGCCACGTCGGTCTGGATGAAGGGCACGTAGCGCTGGTCCGGACCACCTGTGCTGCGGCCGAGGGCGCTGACCACGCCGGCAGTGACCGAGTGGTCGAGGCCGAACGGCGAACCGATCGCGACCACCCACTGACCCGGCTTGAGGGAGTTGGAGTCGCCAACGCGCACGGTCGGCAGGTTCTTGCCGTCGATTTTCAGCAGTGCCACGTCGTACTGCTGGTCGCTGCCCACCACTTTCGCGGTGAACTCACGGCGGTCACCCAGCTTGACCTTCACCTCGCTGGCATCGGCCACCACGTGGTAGTTGGTCAGCACATAGCCATCGGGCGAGATGATGAAGCCCGAGCCCATGCCGCGGCCCTTGATGCTGGGGCCACCGTCCGGACCGCCCGGGCCCTGCCCCGGCATCGGGAAATCCGGGCCGAAGAAGCGGCGGAAGAACTCCGGCATGTCATCGTCGCCGCCCATCGGGCCCCGCGAGGCCTGGCGGTTGTTGCGGACGATGGTGGTGTCGACGTTGACCACGCCAGGCCCGACCTGTTCGACCAGATTGGTGAAGTCAGGCAGGCCCGTGACCAGCGGCTGGGCCGGGGCCCGCGGCGCGGCGGCCGGCGCGGCCTGGGTCTGGGCGGCCGGAGCCGGGGCCTGCGCGCAGGCCACCAACGGCAGGGTCAGGGCCAGCAGGCCCATGGCCTGCGTGCGGAGTCGGGGAGTCATCGGACGGCAACCTCCGGATCGGATGGAAAGAGGAATACGGGCCCCGCCGACGGCGGGGCGTGAAAGCGCCCGGCTCAGTCGCGCGGGCGCGGCGGCACCGGCAGGTCGTCCTGCAGGCGCGGCTCGAACGGGTAGAACGCGGCGCCCCCGGCGTGGGCCGGGAAGCTCGCATTGAGCGCGCCACCGGCAGCGGGCGCCAGGCTGGAGCGCGGCCACGGTCGCGCCTGCAGGCCACCAACCTCACCGAACGGCATGTTGCGGCTGGCATTGGCCGGCACGGTCGGGGTCAGCGGCGCCTGTGCGGCGGCCACGGCGCGTTGCGGCATGTCCTCGCGCTGGGCGGCACGCGCGGCCTGCTGGCTGCGGGTAGCGCTGGCGCGACGGGTGTCCTGGCGTCGGCTGGCCGCGGCCATGGCCACTGCCGGTACACCGGCCACGGCCATTGCGGCGGTATCCACCGAGGCTTCGGTTACCGGAGCCGGCGTCGTCGGCGCGGGCGCAAGTTCGGCCTGGCTGGCGATCACCTGCGGTGCCAACGGCTCGCCCGGGGTGGCTTCCTTCAGCTTCTCGCCCCCCATGAACAGCGCCACCGCCGCCACCGAGGCGGCCAGTGCGGCGCCACCGCCCCAGGCCCGCCAACCGCTGCGGCGCACCTCGCGGCGCGGCTCGGCCTGCGGCGCCGGTTCGGCAGCGATGGCGGCGGCCACGGCCGCGCTGAAGCCGGCCGGCGCCAGCGCCGAGGCCTGCCCGCGCATCACGTCACCCAGCAGCTGCCAGCGTTCCTGGCAGCCGGCCAGCTCGGGGTCGTGCTCCATCCGGCGCAGCAGGAAGCGCGCTTCGTCGGCGCCCAGCTCGCCATCGACCAGGGCCGACAGCTGTTCGCGATGGCGCTGGTCCAGGCGCTGCCCGGCGGGCGATTGGTGGTTCTGCGATTCGTTGAACGGATTACTGGTCATACGCGGCTCTTCTCACGGGTGGCGCTGCCGATGTCCAACAGCGGCCGGAGTTCGGTGTCGATCGCCTCGCGCGCCCGGAAGATCCGTGAACGCACGGTGCCGATCGGGCACCCCATTTTCTGCGCGATATCTTCGTAACTCAGGCCTTCCACCTCGCGCAGGGTGATCGCCAACCGGAGTTCTTCCGGCAGCGCATTGACGGCCTTCATCACCGTCTGTTCCAGTTCCTGGCGCATCAACTCGCGTTCGGGCGTATCCGTGTCGCGCAGGCGCGTCCCGCTGTCGAACTGTTCGGCGTCACCGATGTCGATGTCATCGGTCGGCGGCCGGCGATTGTGTGAAGCCAGGTAGTTTTTGGCGGTATTCACGGCGATTCGATGCAACCAGGTTGAGAACTGGGCATCGCCGCGGAAACTTCCGATCGCGCGGTACGCACGGATGAAAGTGTCCTGGGCGACGTCCTGACATTCGCTCCAGTCGGCGATGTAGCGACCGACCAGGGCCACCACGCGATGCTGGTACTTGCGCACCAGGACATCGAACGCGGCGCTCTCGCCGTGCTGCACGCGCCGGACCAGTTCCAGATCCAGCTCCTGAGGTGTATCAACATCGGCCATGAGGGGCCGCACTCCTGTCAGCCCAACCGACGTCGGGCAATGAGACTGCCAATCCCGGGAAAAGTTCAGTCGCCGATCACCTGGCGCCGCACCAGCTTTTAACCACCGTTCCGTTAGCGTCCCGGTCCACGGCCATGGATCCGGGGTCGCCACTCCCCTGCTATTGGGATTTGACGCGGGGGAAACAACCTCTGGATCATAGCCGCTTCTCCATACACAACCGGATGGAACGTCCATGCTCTCAGGCTTCGATGGTCTCCGCTTCAGCCACTGGCACCCCGAGATCCGCGACGACGGCGTGGTGGTTCTCTCCCTGGATCGTCAGGACAGCAGCGTCAACGCCATGTCGCAGGACGTGCTGCTGGAACTGGGCGACCTGCTCGAGCGCATTGCACTGGACCCGCCCAAGGGCGTGGTGATCCAGTCGCTGAAGAAGGCCGGCTTCATTGCCGGTGCCGACCTGAAGGAGTTCCAGGAGTTCGACCGCCGCGGCACCGTCAACGACGCCATCCGTCGCGGCCAGGCCACCTACCAGAAGCTGGCTGAACTGCCCTGCCCGACCGTGGCAGCCATCCACGGCCACTGCCTGGGCGGCGGTACCGAGCTGGCGCTGGCCTGCCGCTACCGCGTGGCCTCCAATGACAGCAGCACCCGCATCGGCCTGCCGGAGACCCAGCTGGGCATCTTCCCGGGCTGGGGTGGCAGCGCGCGCCTGCCTCAGCTGGTCGGCGCACCGGCGGCGATGGACATGATGCTGACCGGCCGCACCCTGTCGGCCTCGGCCGCGCGCGGCATCGGCCTGGTCGACAAGGTGGTGGCACCGGCAGTGGTGCTCGACACCGCCGTCGCGCTGGCGCTGTCCGGCACCACCCGTCCGTTCAAGCAGCGAGCAACAGCGTGGGCCACCAACACCTGGCTGGCACGCACCCTGCTGGCACCGCAGATGGTCAAGCAGGTCGCACGCAAGGCCAAGAAGGACCAGTATCCGGCGCCCTACGCGCTGATCAGCACCTGGCAGCGCAGCGGCGGCAAGCCGATCCAGGCACGCCTGGATGCCGAGCGGCGTGCCGTGGTGAAGCTGGCCAGCACGCCGACCGCGCGCAACCTGATCCGCATTTTCTTCCTGACCGAGCGCCTGAAGGGCCTCGGCGGTGGTGATTCCGGCATCCGCCACGTGCACGTGGTCGGCGCGGGCGTGATGGGCGGCGACATCGCCGCGTGGGCCGCCTACAAGGGCTTCGACGTGACCCTGCAGGACCGCGAGCAGCGCTTCATCGACCCGGCCATGGAGCGCGCGCAGGCCCTGTTCGCCAAGAAGGTACGCGACGAAAGCAAGCGTCCTGCGGTAGCCGCGCGCCTGCGTGCCGACCTGGAAGGCAACGGCGTGGCCGAGGCCGACCTGGTGATCGAGGCAATCATCGAGAACCCGGAAGCCAAGCGCGCGCTGTACCAGACGCTGGAACCGAAGATGAAGCTGGACGCGCTGCTGACCACCAACACCTCGTCGATTCCGCTGGTGGAACTGCGCGACCACATCCAGCGCCCGGCGCAGTTCGCCGGCCTGCACTACTTCAACCCGGTGGCGCAGATGCCGCTGGTGGAAATCATCCACCACGACGGCATGGCGCCTGAGACCGAGCGTCGCCTGGCCGCGTTCTGCAAGGCACTGGGCAAGTTCCCGGTGCCGGTGGCCGGCAGCCCGGGCTTCCTGGTCAACCGCGTGCTGTTCCCGTACATGCTGGAAGCCGCCACTGCCTACGCCGAAGGCATCCCGGGCCCGGTGATCGACAGGGCGGCGGTGAAGTTCGGCATGCCGATGGGCCCGATCGAACTGATCGATACCGTGGGCCTGGACGTAGCCGCCGGTGTCGGCCGCGAACTGGCACCGTTCCTGGGCCTGCAGATTCCGGCCGCGCTGCAGACGGTGGAACCGGACAAACGTGGCAAGAAGGATGGCCAGGGCATCTACACCTGGGAGAACGGCAAGCCGAAGAAGCCGGACGTGGCCAGCGATTACCAGGCCCCGGCCGATCTGGAGGACCGCCTGATCCTGCCGCTGTTGAACGAGGCAGTGGCCTGCCTGCACGAAGGCGTGGTGGCGGATGCGGACCTGCTGGATGCCGGCGTGATCTTCGGCACCGGCTTCGCACCGTTCCGCGGTGGTCCGATCCAGCACATCCGCGCGGTGGGTGCCGACGCGATCGTCGAGCGGTTGAAGGCGCTGCAGCAGCGCCATGGTGACCGTTTCGCACCGCGCCCGGGCTGGGACAACCCCGCCCTGCGCGAACCGGTGGTTTGAGTTTATCGGCCGGGCCTGCGGCCCGGCACCCGCTGGATCAAAAGCCAAAGCCAGAGCCGGAGCAACAGCCGGCTCTGGCTTTTCTGTTTGTTGGGCGGGGCGGTGTGGGCAGGCAGGACACGCCGTAAACCCATCCATGGGGGCTCGA
>NZ_JASJSQ010000012.1:0-82944 GCF_030236855.1 Stenotrophomonas maltophilia group sp. Smal13 | reverse complement strand
GTCACCGTTCCTGCCTTCGCCCAGGAGAGCAAGGACAAGGCCACCGACCTGGCCCGCATCGAGGTCACCGGCTCCAACATCCGCCGCACCGACGTTGAAACCGCCTCGCCGGTGCAGGTGATCAGCAAGCAGGACATCCAGAACATGGGTGCGCGCACGCTGCTGCAGGTGCTGGACAATCTGCCGGCCGCACGCCCGGCGCAGCAGGATGCGCGTTCGCTGTTCACCGGCTCCGATGGTGCCTCGCAGGCCAACCTGCGTGGCCTCGGCGCACAGGGCACGCTGGTGCTGCTGAACGGTCGTCGCCTGTCGTACTACGGTGCGCCGGCCGGCTTCCAGACCCAGTTCGTCAACATCGATGCGATCCCGGCCGCGGCCATCGAGCGCATGGAAGTGCTGACCGACGGCGCCTCGGCGGTGTACGGCACCGACGCAGTGGCCGGCGTGATCAACGTGATCACCAAGCGCAACTTCCAGGGTGCCGAGGTCAGCTTCACCAACGATACCTCCTCGCGCATCGACTCCTACGGCGAGCGCCAGGCCAGCATCACCGCCGGCTTCGGCGACCTGACCGAGAACCGCTTCAACATCTACGGCGCGGTGAACATGTACCGCCGCGACGCGATTCCGCTGAGCGACTTCTACGACAAGCGGCCTGACCAGTACTACGTCAACAAGCCGAACTATCTCAACGACCTGCGCCTGGGCGTGGGCAGCAAGCCGGGCGAGTTCAACCCGGGCAGCTACTTCGCCTTCGATCCGGTCACTGGCCGCCGCGTGCAGGAAGCTGCGCCGGGCTGCAAGAACGTGCTGACCAGTGAAGCGGCCGGTCCGCGTTGCGTCTGGGAAACCTGGATGAACAACGAGATCGATGCCGGCGCCAAGTCCGAGCGCAACACCGCCTACCTCAACGGCACCTTCCTGGTGGGTGACAGCACCGAGATCTTCGCCGAGGCGACCTACACCGACATCGACCTGCGCGCCAATGGCGGCACGCCGCGCACCTACGGCACCACCACCGGCAACCCGACCAGCTGGTTCTCGCGCAACACCGGCAACACCGTCAACCAGTTCCTGTACCCGTTCCTGGGCCCGAACAACGAGTACAACCACGCCAGCCCGCAGATGAAGGCTATGATGGGCGGTGTGGTCGGCCTGAATTACCTGCTGCAGGATGCCGGCGCCAACTACTTCGGCCAGCGCAACACCGACAAGAGCTACCGCGTGCTGGCCGGTGCGCGTGGCAACCGGGGTGACTGGAACTGGGAGACCGCGTTCGCCAGCGCCGGTACGCACTCCACCACGTACCAGACGATCAACGTCAACATCAAGGGCTTCGAGAAGGCGTTCGGCCCGTACTCGATCGATCCGGGCACCGGCCGCGTGATCATCTCCGACCACCCGGCGTACAAGTTCGGCGAGATCAGCGAAGCCAACGCCGCACTGATCCGTGAAGCGTTCCCGACCTTCGACATCCAGTCGTGGACGCGCCTGCACACCCTCGACGGCAAGATCGAAGGCCCGCTGTTCCAGCTGCCGGCAGGTGAAATGCGCGCCGCGTTCGGCTTCAACGCCAGCCGCGAAACCTTCTACACCCCGGGCAACGCCGATGCAGCCAATGGCCTGATCTCCCAGCAGGGTGGCTCCTGGTTCGACGGCAAGCGCAACACCTACGCGCTGTTCGCCGAGACCGTGGCACCGATCACCGACAAACTGGAACTGGATGCGGCGGTGCGCGTGGACAAATACCCGAACTTCAGCGCCAACGTCGCGCCGAAGATCGGCTTCAAGTACCAGGCGTTCGACCAGCTGATGCTGCGCGGTACCTACTCGACCGGTTTCCGTGCACCGAGCCTGGCCGAATCCGGCAACGGCGGCGTGTTCGCGCAGCTGGGTGGCTACCGTGACGAGCTGCGCTGCAACGAGACCAACGCCATCGCCAACCTGCTGCTGAAGTCGCAGCGGCCGGGCGATGTCGATCTGGGCAAGACCATGCTGAACGTCGATTGCAGTCGCACCGTGGCACGCATGACCCAGCCGAACAAGGACCTGAAGCCGGAGAAGGCGAAGATCGCCACCCTCGGCTTCGTCTACGAGCCGGCAACCTGGCTGTCGGTGTCGGCCGACTACTGGTTCATCTACCGCGACAATGAAATCGTCGCGCCGGACTACCGCCGCATGGAGGACATCATCTCCTCGTCGCGTTCGCCGATCACCGACAGCGACCGGGCCAACCTGGCGCAGCTGGCGGCGATGTGTGCCGACCCGGCCAGCGGCGTGAACTGCCCGTCGGCACTGCCAGGCTATTCCGCCGGCAACGTGGCCAGCGTGGTGGGCCAGTACAAGAACCGTGGCAAGACGCTGATCGACGGCTTCGACATCGACGCGCGCAGCCGCTTCTCGCTGGGTGACTGGGGAAACCTGAACATCGGTCTGGCTGCCACCATCGCCAACCGAAACCGCTTCTACATGGACGAAGCGAGCGGCTGGTACTACGGCGACGTGGTGGGCTACTACAACAACCCGCGCCTGCGTGCCACGCTCAACGCCGACTGGACCTACAAGCAGGTCACCACCAGCATGTTCGTCAACTATGTGGGCGGCACCAAGTGGGCCACCGACCAGGTCGACGAAAAGAGCAACAACAAGGAAACCTGCACCGGCGGCTACCTGGCCCTGCAGAAGAGCAAGTGCGACGGTGCACCGTCGTGGTGGACCGCCAACATGAGCGTCACCTGGCGCCCGGATGATGCGTGGAATCTGAGCTTCACGGTCAAGAACCTGTTCAACCGCCTGCCGTTCTACGATCCGAACAGCTTCCTGGGTGACTCCAGTGACTACGCAACGATCTTCGGTCGTGGTTACAGTGTGACTGTCGGTTACCGGTTCAAGTAATTCCGTTTGCGTGACCTGGCGTGCCGGCTGCGGCCGGCACGCTGCCAAGAGGAGAGATGTTTGCCATGAAGCGTAGGGAATTCATCGCGGCCAGCGCCGCTGTCGCCGCCAGCAGCCTGCTGCCGCAGACCCCGGCCTGGGCACGCGGGCGCAAGGTGCGCCTGGCCATGATCGGTACCGGCATGCGTGGCCTGGTGCTGCTGAAGGAACTGGTGCGCCGCGACGACGTCGAGGTGGTCGCCGTCTGCGATATCGAGCCGATCATGCTCGGCCGTGCCGTGGAGATGGTCAGCAAGGCCGGCAAGCCGGCACCGAAGACCTACGGCCAGGATCGCGACACCAATGCCTGGAAGCGCCTGCTGGAACAGAAGGGCATCGATGGCGTGATCATCGCCACACCGTGGGAGTACCACGCGCCGATGGCGATTGCCGCGATGCAGGCCGGCGTGGCAGTGGGCTGTGAAGTAGTGGCCGGCATCACCCTGCAGGACCACTGGGACGTGTTGAAGACCCAGTTGAGTACCGGCACGCCCTACATGCTGCTGGAGAACGTCTGCTACCGCCGCGACGTGATGGCCGCGCTGCAGATGGTGCGCCAGGGCCTGTTCGGCGAACTGGTACACCTGCAGGCCGGCTACCAGCACGACCTGCGCGGCGTGAAGTTCAATTCCGGTGACCCGAACCAGCCGTATGACAGCGGCGTTGAGTTCGGTCCCAAGGGCTGGAGCGAAGCCCGCTGGCGCACCGAGCATTCGGTGGAGCGCAATGGCGAGCTCTACCCCAGCCACGGCATCGGCCCGTGCGCGATGTACACCGGCATCAACCGTGGCAACCGCTTCACCCACATCAACGCCTTCGCGACCAAGGCGCGTGGCCTGCACGAATACACCGTGGCCAAGAGTGGCGGCACCACGCATCCCAGCACCAAGGTGAAGTTCAAGCTGGGCGATATCGTGACCACCACGCTGGCCTGCGAGAATGGCGAGACCATCCTGCTGCAGCACGACACCTCGCTGCCGCGCCCGTACTCGATGGGCTTCCGCGTGCAGGGCACCAAGGGCCTGTGGATGGATGTGAACCATTCGATCCACATCGAAGGCCGCAGCCCGCCGCACCAGTGGGAAGAGTTCAAGAAGTACCAGGACGAGTACGAGCACCCGCTGTGGAAGCAGAATGCCGAGACCGCTGCCAGCGCTGGTCATGGTGGCATGGACTGGTTCGTCATCCATGCGTTCGTGGAAGCGCTGAAGGCCAAGGCGCCGATGCCGATCGACATCTATGACGCGGTGACCTGGAGTGCGATCACGCCGTTGAGCGAGCAGTCGATCGCCAACAGCTTCCAGACGCTGGAGTTCCCGGACTTCACCGCTGGTGCGTGGAAGCAGCGTAAGCCGATCTTCGCGTTCGACGGGAAGTATTGATTCGCTCTCTGTAGAGTCGAGCCATACTCGACTGCTTTGAACACAACGCCGGGCCATGCCCGGCGTTGTCGTTTGCGGCGCCCCCTAACAGGCTCATGCTAGGCTCGGCTTCGTGCCCGGCAGTTGATGTCAATCGACAGAGAGGAGCTTGCCTGATGCGCCTGCTGACCTTCACCTGTCCACTTTGCGGCGCTGCCGGGCAGCGATTCCCGCTGCTTTCCGCATCGAGACGGCAGGCGAAGACGGCATGCAGGGGATGTGGCGTGATGCTGCGCTCGGATCCCCGCTTGGGCCTGCACACGCTCTACCTGCTGTATACGCAGATCATCGTGCTGCTGGCTGCATTGCCCATGATCTGGGCCTATGCCTTGGGCCGATGGTTCTGGTTGGCTGTGATCTGGGCCGTGGTGCTGGCGTTGTGCTGGTTCCCCGGCGTAATCAGGCACGCACGAAGTCCGATCATGCGCGCCTGCCGCGATCCGGATTACAGCTACGCGCGCAGGCCGGGTGCTTCCACTACGCGCGCTGCTGCAAACGCTGGGCAGGGTAGCGACGTGCCAGGTGCCAGCCCATGATCCGGCCGATCATTGCCCTCCTGACCGCAAGCCTGGCCGCGTGTGCATCGCCCCCAGCCGATGCCGTGCAGTGCCCCGAGGCCACGATCACCTACATCGGCAGTGAAACTGTGGATGCCGTGGTCCTTGGCAGGTTCCAGATCAGTACGGAGGGATCGCAGGCACTACGACTGCCACTGGCCAGCGTGGATCGGCAGGCGCATGCACACGCGGTATCGACCGATATCCGCGACGAACACGGTCTGGCCTGGCGTCCCTTCAGTGTTGTTCTGGAAGAGCTCAAGCCGCCGGCTGCGGACCTGGTGGTTGCACGTGGTGAGATTGAAACCTTCCTGTACGACGGCAAGGGCGCCTTCCTGCCCGGTGCGGTGCAGAAAGGGCAGGAGCTTTCCATCGTCGTGCGCGATCTTCAAGGTTGCGCACATCGCTCAATGCCGTTCGCTCCTGAGCTGCGTTGACGTGGAAGCGCAAGCGAGAGGCCCGGAGTGACGGGTACGAGCAGGGGAAGATGGCGCGCCCGGAGGGATTCGAACCCCCGACCAATGGCTTCGGAAGCCACTACTCTATCCGGCTGAGCTACGGGCGCGTTGTAGAACCGCCGCGCCACCGACCAGTGCCGAAGCGGGCATCGCAGCGCCATGAAGCGGTGCGGGACCGGCATTCTATCCAGTTTCGCCGAACAAATCTCCCCCCATGGGCAAAGCCCTGCCAGAGGGGCAGGAGTATCCTATCGTCATGGCTGATACCCCCCTCATTTCGCCGCAGTCGCCGGCGACGCCGCGCTGGCGGCATTACTGGAGTCTGATGCGCGCTGATCGCCCGATCGGCACGCTGCTGCTGCTGTGGCCCACCTGGTGGGCGCTGTGGCTGGCCGCCGGCGGCCTGCCGCCGCTTTGGACCCTGTTCGTGTTCACCGCCGGCGTGTGGCTGACCCGCTCGGCCGGTTGCGTCATCAACGACTATGCCGACCGCTGGCTCGACCCGCATGTGGAGCGTACCAAGGCGCGTCCGCTGGCCACCGGCGCAATCAGCGGCCGTGCCGCGCTGGCACTGTTCGCCGTGCTGATGCTGGTGGCGTTCGGCCTGGTGCTGACCCTGAACGGGCTGACCATCGGCCTGAGCTTCATCGGCGTGTTCCTGGCCGCCAGCTACCCGTACCTGAAGCGCTATACCCATCTGCCGCAGGTCTACCTGGGCATGTCGTTCGGCTGGGGCATCCCGATGGCGTTCGCCGCCGTGCAGGGCGAGGTGCCGATGCTGGGCTGGCTGCTGTATGCCGGCAACATCCTGTGGTCCACGGCCTACGACACCTGGTATGCCATGGTCGACCGCGAAGACGACCTGAAGATGGGCTCGCACTCCACCGCGATCCTGTTCGGCGACCTCGACCTGGTCATCCAGGGCGTGTTGTACGCGCTGTTCCTGGCCACGATGGCGCTGGTCGGCGTGCGCGGCGGGCTGGGCGGGTACTACCTGGCCGGCGTGGCCGTGGCTACCGCGCTGGTGGTGTACGAATTCTGGATCTGCCGCCACCGCGAACGTGGCCCGTGCTTCAAGGCGTTCCTGCACAACAACTGGGTGGGCGCCGCGCTGTTCGCCGGCATTGCCGTGGACCTGGCGCTGCGTTGAGCCCAAGGTGAGGTAGAGCCGGCCGCTGGCCGGCTGCACCCGTATGCGGTCCCAAGGTTGCCGGCCAGCGGCCGGCACTACCATCCCGCCACCTACGACCAATAGGTGGCAGACAGCCTGCACCTCACCGCCCAGAATCGATCCATCGAACCTGGGAGGGTAGGCGATGGCCTCGACGGCAGCAGTACAGGATGGCTGGATGGCGCGCGCTGCGCTGCGCTCGGCCGCCTGGGCGGAAAAGTGGTTCCCCGATGCGTACGTGTTCGCGGTGCTGGGCGTGGTCATCGTCGCGCTGGCGGCGATGGGCTTCGGCTCGACCCCGCAGGCCACCGCCAGCGCCTTCGGTGACGGCTTCTGGAGCCTGATTCCCTTCACCATGCAGATGGCCTTCGTGGTCATCGGTGGCTACGCCGTGGCCACCGCGCCGGTGGTCGCACGTTTCATCGATTTCCTCGCCCGTGTACCGCGCACCGGCCGTGGCGCGGTGGTGTACGTGGGTTTGGTCAGCATGCTCGCCTCGCTGCTCAGCTGGGGCTTCTCGCTGGTGTTCGGCGGCCTGCTGGTGCGCGCGCTGGCCCGCCGCACCGAGCTGCGCATGGACTACCGCGCCGCTGGTGCCTCGGCGTATCTCGGTCTGGGTGCGGTGTGGGCGATGGGGCTGAGTTCCTCGGCCGCGCAGCTGCAGGCCAACCCGGCCAGCATGCCGCCGGGGCTGGTGGAGATCACCGGCGTTCTGCCGTTCACCGAAACCATTTTCCTGTGGCAGTCGATCGCACTGACCGCGGTGCTGATCCTGGTTTCGCTGCTGATCGCCTGGCTGACCGCACCGGCGGCCGGCAGTGCGCGTACCGCTGAGGATTTCCCCGGCGCCGCGCAGGCCGAGCCGGAACCGCTGCAGCGCCGCACGCGCCCGGGTGAGTGGCTGGAATACAGCCCGCTGCTGACTGTGCTGCTCTCGTTGCTGGCGTTCGGTTGGCTGTTCAACGAGTTCGCCAACAAGCCGGTGGTCACCGCCATCGCCAACCTCAATACCTATAACTTCATGTTCATTTCGCTGGGCCTGCTGCTGCACTGGCGGCCGCGCAGCTTCCTCAACGCGGTGGCCAAGGCGGTGCCCAGCACCACCGGCGTGTTGATCCAGTTCCCGCTGTACGGTGGCATCGCGATGATCCTCACCCATGCTGCCGGCGGCGATGGGCAGACACTGGCGCACCGCCTGTCGAGCCTGTTCGTGCACGTGGCCAGCACCGATACCTTCGCGCTGGTGATGGGCGTCTATTCGGCGGTGCTGGGCTTCTTCGTGCCCTCCGGTGGCGGCAAGTGGATCATCGAGGCGCCGTACGTGATGCAGGCCGCCAATGAACTGAAGGCACACCTGGGCTGGGCGGTGCAGGTCTACAACGCGGCCGAAGCGCTGCCGAACCTGATCAACCCATTCTGGATGCTGCCGCTGCTGGGCGTGCTGGGCCTGAAGGCACGCGACATCGTGGGCTTCACCTTCATCCAGCTGCTGGTGCACATTCCGCTGGTGCTGGGCCTGCTGTGGCTGCTGGGCATGACCCTGGCGTATGTGCCACCGGTGATGCCCTGAAAGCAGGGTTGGCCTCCCTGCGTGAGCCGGGAAGCCAGCCTCGTTCAGCGCGTGTTTCCGGCGGCGAACGCCATGAATGCGTGCAGGCTGACGAAGGCATGAGCACATGCCGAACCCGCATGAATCCTTCAGCCGCTTGTGCCACAAGGGCTTCTGCGCGTTCATTCACAGGCGTACACACAGATGTAGCCGCCCACCCACGCGTGATTAACCATTCGCTGCAGACGATGGCCACGTCCACCGCATTCCGCGAGTGGCTTTGGAGATCGGACATGGCACAGCAGAACCAGAACCCGAACCAGAAGCAACAGGGCCAGCAGAACCAGCAGGATCAGCAGCAGGGTCGTGGCCGTGACCAGCAGCAGCAACAGCAGCAGGAACAGCAGAAGCGCAACCAGAACCAGCAGCAGGGCGGCCACGACGAAGAAGAATGACCGCGCCGCGCATGCGGAGTGGCCGGTGAAGCCCCGCCTTGCGCGGGGCTTCGCTTATTCCAGCACCCCGATGCGCTGCAGCACCGGCGCCGCCGACATGTCGTTCGGATTGGTGCCGGGCTGATCCTGCGGCACCTCCATGCCCATGCCGCGGTACAGATCCACCCAGTGCTGGGCGATCTCCCCGGTCTGCGGGTTGCGGAAGTTCATCGGCTGCAACGCAAATACATGGTGCGAACGGAACGCACGTTCGATGAAGTCCGAGCAGTAGTAGCTGTCCTCGTTCAACACATACGACGTGTTGTACGGCTTGCCCAGCATCGTGCGCGCGGTCGCGACCGCATCCTTGATCGCTGCCTGCTGCGGCGCGCGCAGGCGATAGACCACGATCTGCCGCTGCTTGGCGCGCGCTTCCTGGCGGAATTCGACCAGCGATTGCCGGCGCGATCCTTTCTCGTCTGCATGCAATACCTCCCAGCCCTTCGGCGCGGAAGCGACCAGCGCGACGTGATCGAAGCTGGGCGCGCCCTGTTTGCCGGTGGCATCGTCGATGGCCGCACTGAGACCGCTGCGGCCGGCAGTGACGAACAGCAGGTCGCCTTCGTGGACATCGACGGCCCTCGCCACCGCCGGCCACAGGGCGGGCAGCAGCAGGCCGATCAGGAGCAGGAGGCGATGCATGAGGACTCTCGGACAGGCGGAATGCCTGAATTGTAGGGGGCGCGGTAGCATGGAGCGACCGGACCGGATTCAGGATGAGCCCATGTGTCGATACCGTTCTGCCGCACCGTTGATGCTTGCCTGTAGCGCGGTGCTGGCAGCCTGCGCGCCAGCGCCGCAGGCACCGCATACCGCGACCGAAGCCTCACCTACCGCAGCGGCGCCGGCGACCACCCCGCCGAGCCCACAGCTGTGGCTGCACGCGGTGACTGCCCCTACCCGGACTTCGATGCGTTCCTGAAGCATTTCGGCAACGAGATCGCGTTGCAGGAAAAGACCACCGCCGATCCGCTGCTGGACAGCTACATCGATGCAGAGGCCGAGCCGGAACCGCGCAAGGTGGAAAGCCGGCTGGCGCTGGCCGATGTCGAGTGGCCGGTGATGCCTGATCCCGCCGCATTGGCCGGGCAGGGCCGCGAAATGCAGGTCAGCCCCCTGGCCGATGGACAGCGGCAGGTGCAGATCCGTACGCCGGACAGCAGCGACCAGCAGACCTACACCTTCGCGCAGGCGCCGTGCTGGACGCTGGTCAAGCGTGAGGATGAGTCGATCTGATGGCTGATCCGGCACAGGCGCGGCGGGCCAGCGGCTGCTAGGCTCGATCCCTGGTCCAGGCAGGGAGACGCCGATGCAGGCTTTCAGGAAGCGCACCACCACCGCCGCCATTGCCGCCGTATTGGCGATAGCCCCCTTCAGCGGCGCGCAGGCACAGTCGGTGCATGCCGATGACCGCACCTACTTCGCCAGCGCCGCGTCCGAACAGACCGCGCGCGACGCGTTGGGCAAGCGCGTCGAGGCCCTGCAGCAGGCGTCCACCCTCGCACCGGCGGAACGCTTCCAGCAGGCCGAGGCACTGGAGGCGCAGTGCTTGCGGCATCTCGGCTACCTGCATCTGCAGTCCGCCCGCAACGCGCGCGATCTTCGCCCGGCACAGGCGATGGAGCAGGCAGCGGGGCTGTGCAGCCGCATCGCTCGCAGTGGTCGCGCCGCACTGCGCGAGGCGCCCGCAGATGCGGCGTGGGCAGCACCGTATGGCTTCCTGCGCACTCGGGCGCTGAAGGAGGCTGCCACCCCGGCCAACGCCGCGCTTGATGAGGCCGTGGAGGCACTGGCCGATCCGGCGCTGGACAGCTTCGCGCGCCTGCGCGGGCAGATCCTGCGCAGCGCCGAGTATCCGCAGATCGAGCACGGCGGTCGTCACTGGGACACCGGACGCGACAAGCAGCTGCTGGCCCAGCAGCCCGACCGCGCCCTGCGCGAGGCCGGCTGGAAGGGCTACTGGCAGGGGTTGCACTCGCGCCGTGAGCCGATGGCCTCGGTGCTGCTGGGGCTGGTGCAGGTGAATGACGCCGCCGCACGCCTGCAGGGTGACGGCTCGGCGCCGGCATATGGCTACCAGCGCATGGGCCTGGATACTGCCGCAGTGGATGCAACGCTGGTGGCGATCGAACGGCACGCTGGGGACCGCCGTGCCTACCAGGACATGCTGCTGCGCCACGCTGCGCGATCCGGCATCGACGCGCCGCAGATCTGGGATACCACCGTGCCCGATGCCGGCTATACGCCACCGGTGCTGACGTTGGCGCAGCTGCGTGACAACGCCGCCGATGCCATGCAGCACCTGGGGCCGGCGTACGTCGCCGAACTGCGCGCGCTGCTCGATCCGGCCAACCAGCGCATGGATCTGGCCACCGAACGTGGTGACCGCAGCCAGGACGCGTTCCCGGTGAGCGCTCCCGGTGTGCCGGCAATGCTGTTCGTTGGCCTGCGCCGTGGTGATCTGGAAAGCGACGTCGAGATCGCCCATGAAGCCGGTCATGCCGTGCACGGCGAGTGGATGCAGCGCGGTCATGCGTCGCCGCTGCAGCGCAATGGCAGCCAGTGGCTGACCGAGGCGTTCGCGATCTACAACGAGCTGCGCTTCCGCGACCAGCTGTACCAGCAGGCAGAGGATCCGCGCGCCAAAGCCTATTACCTGAAATCGCTGCTGGACGACATGGTGCTGCAGCTGTTCACCTCTTCCGAGGAAGCGCAGCTGGAGCAGTCGATCTATCAGGGTGTGGCCGCAGGCACGCTGGGCACCGCCGATGATCTGGATGCGCTGACCGGGCAGGTGCTGGCGCGCTTCGGCCAGCAACCGGAGCGCTACCCGCAGCTGCGCAACACCTGGATCGGCAAGCGCCTGATGTATGAAGACCCGAATTATCTGGTGAACTACCTGTATGCGGGGCTGCTGGCCGTGCAGCTGTACGTGCAGGACCAGCGCGACCCCGAAGGGTTCCGTGAGCGCTATCTTGCCGTGCTTGGCGAGGGCTTCGACCGCGCGCCGAACGAGCAGGTGGCGCAACTGCTGGGGCACGCGCCTGACTGGGCGGCCCTGGTGGATGCCGATCTGCAGGTGTTCAACCAGACGGCGGCGCAGCTGCAGGCGCTGCATGCGCAGATCGAGGCAGGGCAGGGTACGTGAACCCGGCGCGCCCCTTGCAGCAGGCGGCCGCCACCGTGTGGCTGCTGTTGCTGCTGTTGCTGCTGTGCCTGCTGCCGATGGCAGCGCTGGCGGCAATCCCGGTCCCGGCGCTGGACGATCCCGTGGTGGACACTGCCAACGCGCTGTCCGCTGAAACCCGCGCCACCCTGCGCAGGCAGGCGCTGCAGCTGCAGGCGCGGAAAGGTGCACAGCTGCAGGTGCTGGTGGTACCCAGCGTGGGCAGCGAAGGCATCGAGGCCTATGCACAGCGGGTGTTCGATCAGTGGCAGCTGGGGCGCGCCGGTGTCGACGATGGTGTGCTGCTGTTGGTGGCGGTGCAGGACCGCCGCGTGCGCATCCAGACCGGCTATAGCCTGGAAGGAGCGCTACCGGACGCGTACGCCGCTCGCATCATCGATAACGCGATCGTGCCGCGCTTCCGTGAGGGCGATGTCGACCAGGGCGTGCTCGATGGCACGACGATCATGGTGGCGCTGATCGATGGCGAGGACCTGCCGGCATGGGAAGAACCGTCGGCCAGCAATGTGCTGCCTGCGGACTGGCGACGCGCAGACTCGGTGGTGGCGTTGACCCTGCTGGCCGGTTTCCTGGCCGGGCTGTGGCGCTCGCCGCCGCCCCTCCCGCCGGCGAAGACCGAGGACGATTTCAGCGGCAGCCGTCGGGAGCGGCGGCGCAAGGCACTGGCCGCCAATGCATCGGCACCAAAACCAACCTGGCCGACCTTGCCGGCCTGGGGACGCCCGATGCTGGTGACCGCTGTTGTGGGTGCGGGCATGCTCTCCGTGGCGCTGCTGCTGCCACGCCATGTGCTGCCGGGCCTGTGCTTCGTGCTGGCGCCGCAGTCGAGGTGTGCGCGTCGTGCTGTGCGGGATGCTGATGCTCAGCGTGCTCTTCCTTGTGCAGGCGCTGCTGCGTGGCCAGCTGCCACCGAGCCTGGCCCGGCACCTGCTGCTGCAGGTCGCTGCGGGCGTTGTCACCCTGATGGTGTTCCTGCTGGTGCAGGCCTGCCGCACACGCTGGAAGAAGAACCGCAGCAGCTTCATCGTGCGCATGACGGTGCTGGTGCTGTTGACCCTCGGCTATGCCGCGGGCGCGTTGCTGGCGGTCCATCGTGCCGAAGGTGACGATCCACGATTGCTGGCGATGATCGTGTCCGGGGTGTGTGGCGTACTGCTGTACTTCGTGTGGTTGTTCACCATGCTGCCGGGCGAGCGCGCACGCGGCCGGGCTTCATCATCCCGCGAACGCACGTCGTCCCGTTCGTCGTCCTCGTCGAGTTCGTCGTCGAGCAGCTCCAGCAGCTGGTCTGGAGGCGGCGGCCGCAGCGGCGGCGGCGGCGCGTCCGGCAGCTGGTAGTTCAGGTCGCCTGTACCCTCCAGCCGAGCGCGGCGTCCTCCACAACACCCGGGCCGGCCACGTCGCCGACCTGCAGCTGCAAGCCGCGCGCGTTCGGCAGGTCCTTCTGCTCGGGGAACCAGCGACGATCCGCCGCAACCACGATCAGCAGGCCCTCGTCGTCGCCCATCGGCGCGAACTGCGGCGACGGCGGGCTGATCGGTTGCAGGCCGAACCGCAGGCTGGACTGTTCGCGCACAGCGTCGACATCGTGGCTGGGCAGGCCGACTTCGCTCAGGCAGGTCAGTTCGCTGCCGTGGAACGCACCTTCGCGCGCGCTGGCCGGCAAACGGCGGCGGCCGATCAGTTCCAGGATCAGGCCGTCAGGGCCAGTGAAGTACACCGACTGCGACTGCCAGCTGCTCTCCAGCGCGAAGTAGTCCAGTCCCGCCGGATTGCGTTGCAGCGGCGTGCGCTCACGCAACCAGGTCATCGCCTCGCTGAAGCGGTTGTCCGGTACGTTGAAGGCCAGGTGCACGCCACCGACCGGATGATCAGCTGCCGGCTGCAGTTCGATCGTGCTCCAGCCGATGTGCACATGATTGCCGACCACGCGCTGCTGCAGCACATCGTGGAAATACGCGGCGACGGTGGTGACGTCGGACACTGGCAGGGTGAGGTGAAGCAGGCGCATGGCCGATCCTCCGTGGATGCGCCCACTGTAGCGCCGGGCCATGCCCGGCGGCCACTACCGCAGTGCTTCGGCGAAGAATCGCACCGCGGCATCCACTGCCTGCGCGTGGGTGTCCGCCTTCGGAACCGAACTGCTGCAGAGCTCGGGCAGCCTCTGCACACCAACCGCTGTACAGGCCGCCAGGAAGTCGTAGTGACCGACATCCGGCAGACGCTGCAGCGCAGCGCCCGGAATCAGTGTCTGTGCAGCCTCGCCATTGCTCTGCGGTGGCGCAACCGTGTCAGCCTCGCCCAGCACGATCGACACTGGCTGCCTCAGCGAGGACAGCTGCTCGGGCGCGAACGCCTGCACGATCGCGGGCGCCAGCAGGAATGCCGCACGCACGCCGGGGATCGCGCGCGAGTCGTTGGCGTGGGAGATCCAGGGAGACAGCGCGGGTGAGCCCGCAGCGGCAACACGCGCGTCCATCGTGTGCGTGGCGGTTTCCTGTTGTGGCCGGCAGACGCCGTCATCCGGGTGCGCGCGGCAGAAGGCCAGCAGCCGCTGCAGGTCGGGGCGTGCACCGGCGGCCAGCAGCGCGGTGTAGCCTCCGGCCGAGAACCCGGCCACACCCAGTCGCTCAGGGTCGACATGCGGACCCAGCAGCGGATCGGCCTGTACTGCAGCGAGTGCCGCGCGCAGATCATCCGCACGCAACCAGCTCAGTACGCTGCCGGGCAGGGTCATCTCGTCCACTCCGTTGTTGCCGGGATGATCGACCGCGATTAGCAGATACCCGGCGCGCGCCAATGCCGTGCCCAACCAGCCCATCATGCGCGCGCTGCCGCCGTTGCCGTGGGAGAGCAGCAGGGTCGGCAGGCGCTTGCCCGCGATCGGGGCATCCATGGCTGAGCGGCCGACGTCGAACAGCGGCGCATCGGGCGGACCGATGGTCAGGGCGGTTTCCGTGCTGCCAGCGGGCGCCGGATACCAGACCGTGTAGCGCAGGGCGTCGCGATGCTGCGCATCGCGAACCGCGGCGCTGGCCACTGTGGTGGTGCCGTGGCGTTCGCCTGCTTTCCAAGGCTCGCCAGCGCTGGCGGCCCCCGCGGAGGCCATCAGCATCATTCCCATCACAGTGGCTGTCATGCGCATCCTCAACTCCTTGTCAGCGTGGGCGTTCGTCCACCGGCAGCCAGATTTCCACGCCGCCGTTGCCGCTGTGCTCATCGAAACGCATGTCGTAGCGTTCCAGATCGGGGGCATCGGCCAGGCTGAGCCCGGAGCCGGGCAGGTAGTGATCCAGCAGCCAGAACCAGGTCGAGCGGATGGTCGAGATGTGCCCGCCGTGCCAGGCCACCAGGTAGCGGCGCGGCGGAATGTCCACGCGTTGCCAGTGCGCAGGTACGCTCGGCACCGCGCTGGCCGGCAGTGCGGCGATGTAGTCGAAGCCGCCATCGTCATCACTGTTGCAGCACACGCCGAAGCTGATCGGTGCCGGCGCCGGCCATTCCCGGTTGAGCTGCGCCCACTGTCCGGGTATCGCACCGCCGCTGTCGCGGGTATGCCGCATGCCGATACCCGCGACCTGGAAGGCAGGGGTATCGAGCAGGCGCGGCGCTTCGCCGCAGGCAGTCGGCGCATCGTCCACGCGGATCGCCTGCACCAGCGCCAGCCCATCGGTGCCCTGTTCGCGTACCCGCTCCGGGGTCTGCCCGAACTGTTCGCTGAAGGCGCGGGTGAACGCGGCATGGGTGGTGTAGCCCGCGCCCAGTGCCACCTGCAGGATGTCGCCCGCCCCGTTGGCCAGCCGCTGCGCGGCAGCGGTCAGGCGCCGTCCCCGCAGATAACGCACCACCGAGGTGCCGGTGCGAGCCTGGAACAGGCGCGACAGATGGAACGGCGAAAGCCCCGCTGCGGCGGCAATATCGGCCAGTGCCAATGGCCGGTCCGCATGGGTTTCGATGTACCACAACGCCTTGCCTGCCGCGCTCATCCTTCCGTTCCCCGAATCCAATGCCGGCACAGTAGCGGATCGGCAGGCGCCGCGTTTAGCAGTTCTTGCGCTGCAGCGGCATCAAGCTGTCGCACTGACGTCATGGCTCCTTCACAGATCGCGCCGAGACTGCGCGCCTTGTCCACGCCTGTTGTGTCCGAGCGGGTGCTGGCCCTGTCGCGTCCTCCCGGAGCCCTGCCGTGCATCGTTCGAAGCTTTCGCGTTCCATCCTCCTCGCCCTTTCCATGGCCAGCGCAGGAGGCGCGATCGCAGCGGAGGCCGATGCGGTCGATGCCCCGGCGGGCAGCCGTGCGGCGCCCACCCAGCTCGATGCGATGCTGGTCACTGGCACCCGCGCCTCCAACCGCACCCAGTTCGAAACGTTGGCGCCGGTGGACGTGTTCACCAAGGAAGACATCAAGTCCGTTGAATCCACCGACCTGAAGGACGTGCTGGCGCAGCTGGTGCCGTCGTTCGTGGTGCAGCGCCTGCCGATGGCGGACGGTCAGGTGTTCGTGCGCCCGGCCACGCTGCGTGGCCTGTCGCCGGATCAGACGTTGGTGCTGGTCAACGGTCGTCGCTTCCACCGCAGCGCGCTGCTCGGCAACCGTGGCGCGCAGGCGGCCGATCTGGCACAGATTCCGACCAGTGCGATCAAGCGCATCGAAGTGCTGCGCGATGGTGCGTCGGCGCAGTACGGCTCGGACGCCATCGCCGGCGTCATCAACATCATTCTCGAGGATGGCCCCGGTACCGAGATCACCGCCGGCTACTCGCAGTACGCGCAGGGCGATGGCGCCTCGCGCGATTTCAGCGCACGCACCGGCTGGTCGCTGGGTGACTATGGCAGCCTGGTGTTGTTCGCCGAATCGTCCAACTCCGACGCCACCTCGCGCACCCGCCAGCGCCCAGATGCCATCGCCTTCCAGGCCGCGCATCCGGATCTGGACGTGCCCAACCCGGTACAGCGCTGGGGCCAGCCGGAGCTGGAAAGCCGCCGCGTCGGCTTCAACGTGAAGGCCAATGCCAGCGACACGCTGGAGCTGTATGCGTTCGGCCTGTACAGCCACAGCGATGGCGTCAGCGATTTCAACTGGCGCAATCCGGATACCACCACCGGTGCCTACCGCACCACGGCGATCTTCCCCGGCTGGAACCTGCGTTCGATTTATCCGGTGGGCTTCAGCCCGCAGTACGGCAACGTCCAGAACGACCTGCAGCTGGTCGGTGGCCTGCGTGGCGAGATCACGCCGAAGCTGCGCTGGGATGTCAGCGCCTCGTATGGCCGCAATGCCATCGACTACAGCCTGAAGAACTCCATCAACGCCTCGCTCGGCCCGGCCAGCCCGACCGCGTTCGATCTCGGCCGCCTGACCCAGACGGAGAAGAACGCCAACGCCGACTTCAACTACGAGTGGGATGTGGCTGCGCTGTCCAAGCCGATCAACGTCGCCTTTGGTGGCGAGTTCCGCCAGGAGACCTACCAGGTGCGCGCGGGTGATCCGGCTTCGTACGCGGTGGGGCCGGGCGCTGCGGCAGGGCTGGAAGCCAATTCCAACGGCGCGCCGGGCTTCTCGGCCAGCCAGGCCGGGCAGTGGAGCCAGCGCAGCAAGGCCGCCTACGTGGATATGGAAGTGCCGCTGGGCGAGCGCTGGAGCATCGGTGCGGCCAGCCGTTACGAGGACTTCTCCAGTTTTGGCAGCACGCTGGACGGCAAACTGTCGGCACGCTTCGCGATTACCCCGGACGTAGCCCTGCGCGGTACGGTGTCCACTGGCTTCCGTGCACCGACCCCGGCGCAGCTCAACACCACCAGCACCACCCAGGGCCTGGATACGCGCACGCTGCAGATCTTCACCAGTGGTCGTCTGTCGCCGAACGATCCGCTGGCGCAGCTGCTCGGTGCCAGGCCGCTGAAGCCGGAGGAATCGCGTACCGCGTCGCTGGGCCTGACCTGGCGCACCGACCTGGGCCTGTCCGGCTCGGTGGATGTCTACCAGATCAAGCTCACCGACCGCTTCAGCCAGTCGGCCAGTTTCGCCATTCCGGCTGGTACTCCCAATCCGCTGGGCTATACCTCGGTGAACTACTTCACCAACGATTTCGATACCACCACCGCCGGCGTGGACGTGGTCGGCAACTACCTGCGCGACCTCGGCGCGGGTCGCATGACGCTGACCCTGGCCTACAACTACAACCGCACCCGCGTGGACAACGGCAGCACCTCGGTGGCCACCAACGAAACCCAGCGCGTGCTGTTCGAAGACCGCCTGCCCGAGCACAAGGGCAGCCTGACCGGCAGCTGGGACATCGGTGCCTGGTCGTTGATGGCACGCATGCGCTACTACGGTGCCTGGACCGACGCCAGCGGCAATGCGGTGGGCGACATCTACCAGCGCTTCGGCGCGATGAGCTTCCTCGACCTCGCCGTGGGGTATCGCATCAACGAGCACCACAGCCTGCGCGCGGGTGCCGACAACGTGCTCGACCGCTATCCGGATGAGGCGGTATTCCAGGCCAGCCGTGGCCTGGTCTACTCGCGCAACGCGCCGTACGACACCGATGGTGCCAACCTGTACGCGCAGTACCGGTTGAGCTTCTGATGGACCGCACGCGCCGCTCCCTGCTGCGTGCCGGCACCCTGCTGCCGGCCGCAGCCGCACTGTCTTCACTGCCGGCCATGGCTGCCACGCGTTACGCTGCGCCCATGCAGATTCCCGCAACGACCGTGGCACCGGACGTGCTGGCCCGCGATGAAGGCTACTGGGCCGCCGTGGCCAGTCACTTCGATATCACCGATGAAGTGAACCACCTGGAGAACGGCTACTGGGGTGCAATGGGCCGCGAGACGCTGGCGAGCTACCAGCGCCACACCGCCGAGGTGAACCGTGGCAACGCGTGGTATGGCCGTCGCGAGTTTCCGGCGCAGTACATGGCGGTGCAGCGGCAGGTGGCCGAGCTGCTGGGCGTGGGTGCCGACGAGATTGTACTGACCCGCGGCGCCACCGAGGCGATGCTGGCCCTGATTGGCGGCTACAACCGTCTGCAGCCCGGCGACCAGGTGCTGTATGCCGACATCGACTACGACAGCATGATCGGCGCGATGCGCTGGCTGCAGCAGCGTCGCGGCGTGCAGGTCGAGCGTATCGCGCTGCCGGCGGTGCCGGGCCACGCGCAGATCCTGCAGGCGTATGAGGACGCAATCGCGCGGTTGCCGCGCCTGAAGCTGGTGCTGCTGACCCAGGTCAGCCATCGCCATGGGCTGGTGCTGCCGGTGGCGGAGATCGCCGAACGCGCGCGAGCGCGCGGTAGCGATGTGATCGTCGATGCCGCGCATGGGTTTGGCCAGATCGACTACGCGGTGCCGCAGCTGAAGGCCGATTTCGTCGGCATCAACCTGCACAAGTGGATCGGTGCGCCGGTGGGCGTCGGTGCGATGTACGTGCGCAAGGGCCGTGTGGCCGATCTTGACCCGTACATGGGGGAGACCGACGACGGCCGCGTGGGCAGCCGCGTGCATACCGGTACGGTCAACTTCGCCGCCTACCTGGCGCTGCCGGAAGCGATTTCCCTGCACCAGCGTATCGGCGTAGCCAACAAGCAGGCGCGCCTGCGTTACCTGCGCGAGCGCTGGACGGTACCGGCGCGGCAGATGGCACATATCGAAGTGCTGTCCTCACCGGATCCGGCGTTGGCGAGTGCATTGGCCAGCTTCCGCCTGCGCGGGCGTACCAGCGTGGCCGACAACATCGCGCTGCAGAAGCGCCTGCTGGATGAGCATCGCGTGTTCACTACTCATCGCGACGGGTTGGAGTCCGGCGCGTGCGTGCGGGTGACACCGTCGGTGTTCACCCGGCCGGAGCAGATGGACGCGCTGGTGCAGGCGCTCTCCGCCCTGGCCTGACTCTGCTTTGGTGGGTGCCAACCTTGGTTGGCACATTCCGTCCGTGCCGGGGAATCTTCCGCCGGCCAGCGGCCGGCACTACCAGGCCTACCGCTCGATCGCCGGCAACGCATCCGACAACAACAACCGATCAATCCGCCGCAGCGCACTTTCCAGCTGCCGACGGTCCGCCGCCAGCCCCAGCGACAACCGCACCCCGTTCTGATGCTGTACCCCCGGCGGGCAGAACGCCGATGACGGTGCAATCGCCAGCCCCTGCAGTTGCGCGGTGCGCACCAGGGTGGCATCGGTCCACGGTGCCGGCACGCGGCACCAGGCATGCAGGCCTTCAGCCCGCTGCAGCAGCGATGGCGCCAGCAGGTAGCGGGCCATGCGCATGCGCTCGCGCGCCTCGGTGCGCACCTGCGCCAGCAGTGACTGCGCCGAACCATCCAGCAGCAGCTGGCTGGCCAACGCCGATACCAGCGGATGGCCCATCAACCGCGTTGCTCGCAGCGCGGCCGTCATCGCCTCGGCATGCGCGGCGCTCGGGCAACGCACGAAGGCGGTGCGCAGGCCCGGGCTGATCACCTTCGACAGCGTCGCCACGTAGAACACATGACGCGGTGCCAATGTTGCCAACGGTAGCGGCGCATCTTCGGCCAGATGCCAGTACGGATCGTCTTCGATCGCCAGCAGGCCTTCGCTTTCCAGCACACGCGCCAGCGCTTCGCGCCGATGCAGCGGCAGGGTCAGTGCGGTCGGGTTCTGGCAGGTGGGATTGAGATAGACCAGCCGTGCACCGCTTTCGCGTGCCAACCGCGCCAGCGCCTCGGGGCACATGCCGTGCTCGTCGCTGTCCACCGGCAGCAAGCGCCGACCCAGTGCGGCGGCCGCCTGCAGCAGGCCCGGATAGACCAGCGCATCGCACAGGATCGCGTCGTCGTCGCGTCCCTGGCTGACCAGGATCGACGCCAGCGCCACCTGTGCACCCTCGGTCAGCAGCAGGCAGGCATCGTCCACCTTTCCCAGCATCGACTGCAGCCAGCGCGCCGCTGCGTGGCGGTCGGTCGGGTTACCGCCGCCCAGGTGATAGGTCATCAGGTTCGGTGCGTTGCTGCGCGCAAGCACGGCGGCGGCACCGCGGCGCAGCGTTTCGGCCAGCGCATCGGCGTCGGGCACCGGCGGCACGTTCATGCTCAGGTCTACCACCTGGTCGAAGCCGGCCTTGGGCGGTGCGATGAAACTGCCCTGTGGTCCACGCGCTTCGATCAGGCCACGCTTGCGTGCTTCATCGAAGGCGCGGGTGACCGTGGTCAGGTCGATACCGAGCTGCTGTGCCAACGCGCGCTGCGAAGGCAGGCGCTGTCCCGGTGCGAGACCACCGCGGCGCACCGTGCGTTCCAGCGAGTTGACGATGCGCAGGTAGATCGGCCCGCTGTGCGCGAGTACGTCCTGCACCCATTCGCGGGCTGCGACATCCGGTCGCGGCATGTACGGAGCATGTCGGGGCGTATCGTTGCTTCCAACGGCGGGAGCCTGTCCATAACCATCGGTCGGTTCGGACAGGTGACCGCCGTTGTTGTTTGCGGCGGCCACGCCGGCCAGCGTCAGTGATGTCATTGCGCGTCCTCAGCGCTTGGCCTGCCAGGGGCAGTAGCAGCCCACGGCAAGCAGTCCTTTCGGGCGCACGGTCTCGCCGCGCACCAGTCTGTCCAGCAGCGGTTCGACGAAGCTGTTGGCCGAGTTGCAGACCATGCCGATGCTGTACGGTCCTGCGTAGGCGAGGTGGCCCTGGCGATCCCAGATGGCTACGGCGGGGCTGGCCGGAATGTGTTCGATGCCGTCGATGGTCGGCAGGTTGATCACCTTGTTGCGCAGTGGCTCGGGCAGCTCGCCCTGCGTACCCGGGCGGCGGATGGCATAGAAGTCGATGCCGGCGCGGCGGTACATGCTGATCAGGTAGCTCAGGTGCGCACCGGTTTCGCGGTTGCACACGCCGCAGGCCGGGTCCCAGAAATGCACCACGCGGATGCGGCCGGTATCACCGGCCAGGTCGGCCGGCAGGCGCAGCTGCGAATCGTCGAAGACGATGGCCTGTTCGGTGAAGGTGGACTGCGCGCTGTAGCCGAAGTACTGCCACAGCGCAGCCGCGACGCCGGCCATGAACAGGCAGGCGAGGGCGATCATCGTCGGCAGCAGCCAGCGGCGACGCGGCGCGGCTGCGCCCATCAGGAATCTTCCCGGCCGAACTTGTGCACGTACTGCTTGCGCATCTCGCGGCAGGAATCGGCCTGCGCGCGGCGCTGGATCTCGCTACGCGACGGATCCTCGCTGCGCTGCACGCACTGCTCGATGGCGTGGCGTTCGGCGGCCTGCACATCCACGGTCTGCGGCTGCAGGCAGACCCAGGCCAGCGCGGCCAGCATCAACACCACAAAGCCGCCGCACCCGGCCATCACCAGGTGGAACTTCAGTTTCTCGCCGCGCATCGATGCACGTCCCTTCATCCATACATTGCATACAAAATATCATCTTGTATGGATAAAGCGCCATGCGCCCCGTTCAGACGATGGCGTTGTGGCGTGCCTCGGGGGCCTCGGACAGGATCTCGTTCAGCTTGGCCAGCGCCCCGGCCAGCGCGCCCTGGTCGACTGCGCCGCCCAACGATAGGCGGATCGCATTGCCCGGCGGCGGTTCTTCCACGCTGAAGGCATCGGAGCTGGCAATGCCCAGCCCCTGCTCCTGTGCGGCCTGGATCAACCGATACTGGTCGAGCCGCGGCGGCAGCGGCAGCCACACATGCAGGCCGGCCGGATGCGCCTGGGCACGGGCCGGCAGGTAACGGGCGGCAATGGCCTGGCGCTCGCGCAGTTCCTGCTGGAAGCGCTGCACCATGTCCTGGGCCTGGCCGCTGCGGATCCACTGCGAGGCCACCGCCACCATCGACTGGGTCGGCATCAGTGCGATTGCGCGCAGCGCATCCAGCACCGGTTCCATCGGCTCGCCGGCCGGCACCACCAGGTAGGCGGTGCGCAGGCCCGGGGCCAGGCACTTGGACAGGGTGGAGATGTAATAGACCGGGCAGCCGGCATCGCGGTGCGCGGCCAGCGGCGGCGCGGCGTTTCCGGCCAGCAACCAGTAGGGATCGTCTTCGATCACGGTCAGATCGTGGCGCTTGGCGACCGCCAGCAGCGCCTGCCGACGCTGTGCCGACATCGTCGCCGTGGTCGGGTTCTGGATGGTCGGCACCAGGTACAGCAGGCGCGGGCGACGCAGCTGGCAGGCCTCTTCCAGTGCGTCGGGCAGCATGCCCTCGGCGTCCATCGCCACCGGCACCACGCCCCGCTGCAGCACGCGCGCGGCGGCCAGTAGGCCCGGGTAGGTCAGCTGTTCGGCGGCGATCAGCTCGCCCGGCTGGGTGCTGGCCAGGATCAATGCGCACAGCGCGGTCTGCGCACCGGGACAGATCACTACCTGGTCGGCACCGACCGTCCCCAGCATCGGTGACAGCCACTGCACAGCGGCGGCGCGGTCCTCGCGGGTGCCGGCGCCGACGTGGTAGCTCATCAGTTCGCCCTGGCCCAGCTGCTGGCCCACGTGCTGGAAGCCGGCCTCCATGCCCTGTGCGAACGGCGCGCTGCCCAGCAGCGGCGGGATGTTCATGCTCAGGTCCACCGAGGTGCTGCGGTTGCCGGCCGACAGCGCGATGAAGGTGCCGCCCGCGCCCTGGGCGTCGAGCAGGCCGGCCTGGCGCAGCTCGGCGAAGGCACGGGTGACCGTGGTCAGGTCCACGCCCACCTGCTGGGCCAGGTCGCGCTGCGGCGGCAGGCGGTCGCCCGGGCGCAGCACGCCGTCATCCACCGCCTCGCGCACCTGCTGGGCAATCTGCAGATACAGCGGGCCGGCGCCCTCGCGGAAGGGGCGAACCCAGGTGCGATTGGGGTGTTTCAGGCGGCGGCCGGCGGCAGGTGGCGTCATCGGTCAGTTTTTCCATACGTGCAGATGCACAAGTCCATACAATGATGTATCTTGTATGGGCTTGATTGGAGTGGTTCGCCTGCTTGTAGGCGACCTCGTACCCACAGTGTAGCCGCTCCATGCCCGGGCGCTGCGCGCAGGCGAGCCGGTCAAGCGCGCTTCTTCAACAGGGTTGACCTCCAATGAATATCTGCTGGAACCGCATCCGCCTGGCGCTGGTCGCCCTGGCCTGCGTCGGCCTGTCGGGCTGTGACTGGGTGCTGCTGGATTCGAAGGGCATGGTCGGGCTCGCCCAGCGCGACCTGATCCTGATCTGCATCGGCCTGATGCTGATCGTGGTGATACCGGCCATCGTGCTGACCTTCGTGTTCGCCTGGCGCTACCGCGCCGGCAATACCAAAGCCAAATACATGCCTGACTGGTCGCACTCCACCAAGGTGGAGATCGTGGTCTGGGGCGTGCCGCTGATCATCATCGCGGTGCTGGCGGTGATCGTGTGGAAGTCCACCCACGAGCTGGACCCCTACAAGCCGCTGGACGTGGCCGGTGAGCCGCTGCACGTGGACGTGATCGCCACCGACTGGAAGTGGGTGTTCGTGTATCCGGACCTGGGCATCGCCACGGTCAACCAGCTCAACTTCCCGGTCGACCGCCCGCTGGCGTTCAACATCACCTCCAACTCGACGATGAACACCTTCTTCATCCCGCAGCTGGGTGGGCAGATCTACGCGATGGCCGGCATGCGCACGCAGCTGCACCTGATCGCCAACGAGCCCGGCCAGTTCCGTGGCATGTCCGGCAACTACAGCGGGCATGGCTTCTCGAACATGAAGTTCATCGCCACCGCCAGCAGCAATGAAGAGTTCGAGCGCTGGGTGGCCGAGGTGCGCAGCGCGCCGGACGCCCTCAGCTTCACGCAGTTCAAGGCGCTGGCCGCGCCGTCGAAGAACGCACCGGTGCAGCACTTCTCCAGTGTTGAACCACTGCTGTTCAAGAAGGTCATCGACCAGTTCATCGGCGTTGGTGAGAACACCGCTGCTGCGACCCCGGCGGGCGCTGCCGGCGGTGCCCAGGTTTCCCAGGAGTAACGAACATGTTGGGTAAATTGACGTGGGAGGCCGTGCCGCTGCACGAGCCGATCGTCGTGGTCACATTGGCGGCCATGGTGCTGGGTGGCCTCGCGCTGCTTGGCGCGGTGACGTACTTCAAGCTGTGGGGCCCGCTGTGGCGTGACTGGTTCACCACCGTGGACCACAAGAAGATCGGCATCATGTACGTGGTGGTAGCGCTGGTCATGCTGGTGCGTGGCTTTGCCGATGCGCTGATGATGCGCGCCCAGCTGGCCGCGGCTGGCCCGGGCAGTGACGGCTTCCTGCCACCTGAGCACTACGACCAGATCTTCACCGCGCACGGCGTGATCATGATCTTCTTCGTGGCCACCCCGTTCGTGGTCGGCCTGATGAACATCATCGTGCCGCTGCAGATCGGCGCGCGCGACATGGCGTTCCCGTTCCTCAACGCCTTCAGCTTCTGGATCTTCGTGGTCGGCGCTGCGCTGATGATGATCTCGCTGGGCGTTGGCGAATTCGCCATGACCGGCTGGGTCGCCTATCCGCCGCTGTCGGGCATCGAGTTCAGTCCAGGGGTCGGTGTTGATTACTACATCTGGGCGTTGCAGGCTTCGGGCATCGGCACCTTGCTGACCGGCGTCAACCTGTTCATCACCATCCTGCGCATGCGTGCGCCGGGCATGACCCTGATGAAGATGCCGGTGTTCACCTGGACCGTGCTGGTCACCAGCGTGATCATCATCGCCGCCTTCCCGATCCTGACCGTGGCGCTGGGTGCGCTCACCCTGGACCGCTACCTGGACTTCAACTTCTACACCAACACGTTGGGTGGCAACCCGATGATGTACGTGAACCTGGTGTGGGCCTGGGGCCATCCAGAGGTGTACATCCTGGTGCTGCCGGCGTTCGGCATCTTCTCTGAAGTGACCGCCACGTTCGCGCGCAAGAAGCTGTTCGGCTACAAGTCAATGGTGGGCGCCACCCTGGCGATCGGCATCCTGTCGTTCATCGTCTGGCTGCACCACTTCTTCACCATGGGCTCCGGTGCCAGCGTCAATGCCTTCTTCGGCATCATGACGATGATCATCGCCATTCCCACCGGCGTGAAGATCTTCACCTGGCTGTTCACCATGTACGGCGGTCGCGTTGAGTTCAGCGTGCCGATGCTGTGGACCATCGCCTTCCTGGTCACCTTCACCATCGGTGGCATGACCGGCGTGCTGCTGGCCATTCCGGGCGCGGACTTCCTGCTGCACAACAGCCTGTTCCTGGTCGCGCACTTCCACAACACCATCATCGGCGGCGCGCTGTTCGGCTACCTGGCCGGCTTCGCCTACTGGTTCCCGAAGGTGTTCGGCTTCACCCTCAACGAGCGCCTGGGCAAGTGGTCGTTCGCCTGCTGGGTGATCGGTTTCTACCTGGCCTTCATGCCGCTGTACATGCTCGGCTTCATGGGCATGACCCGCCGCATGAACCAGTACGACAACCCGGCGTGGACGCCGTACCTGATCGCCGCCTTCATCGGTGCACTGTTCGTGTTCGCGGGCATCATCCTGATGCTGGTACAGATCTACGTGAGCGTGCGCGACCGCAAGCGCAACCTGGACCTGACCGGCGACCCGTGGAATGCGCGCACGCTGGAATGGGCCACGCCGTCGCCGCCGCCGTTCTACAACTTCGCCGTGGTGCCCAAGGCCGATGAGCTGGATGCCTTCCACGAAGCGAAGAAGCGCGGCCTGCCGCCGCCGCCGAAGAAGTACGCACCGATCCACATGCCGAAGAACACCGGCGTGCCGCTGATCCTCAACATCTGGATCCTGGTGTTGTGCTTCGCCCTGGTCTGGCACATCTGGTGGATGGCCGCGGCCAGCTTCATCGCGATGATCGTGACCCTGATCGTGCGGTCCTATGACGAGGACGTGGACTACTACGTCAGTTCCGAAGAGGTGGCGCGCACCGAAGCGGCCAACCTTGCCAAGCTGAAGGAGGTACGCGCATGAACCTGTTGACCCGCCCCGAGCTGGCCAGCGACACGCAGGCGCACGAGGACCACCACGAACACGACCATGGCCACGAACAGGGCGGCATGAAGGTGTTCGGCATGTGGGTCTACCTCATGTCCGACCTGGTGCTGTTCGGTTCGTTGTTCGCCTCGTACGCGGTGCTCAGCACCGCCTACGCCGGCGGCCCCACCGGCAAGGACCTGTTCTCGCTGCCGTTCGTGATGGCCGAGACCTTCCTGCTGCTGGTTTCCAGCATCACCTACGGCCAGGCCGTGCTGGCGATGCATCGTCACGACACCTCGGCAGTGCTGCGCTGGCTGGGCGTGACCTTCGTGCTCGGTGCCTCGTTCATCGGCATGGAGATCTACGAGTTCTCGCACCTGATCCACGAAGGCGCGGGCCCCAGCACCAGTGCCTACCTGTCGGCGTTCTTCGCCCTGGTCGCCACCCACGGCCTGCACGTGGCCAGCGGCCTGATCTGGATGGCGGTGGTCATGCACCAGGTCTACAGCCGCGGCCTGACCCCGACCAACATCACCCGCGTGTCGTGCCTGAGCCTGTTCTGGCACTTCCTGGACCTGGTGTGGATCTGCGTCTTCACCTTCGTCTACCTGATCGGAGCCTTCTGACATGGCCCACGTCGAAACCTCGCGCGCCGGCAAAGCGCACGGCTCCACCAAGTCCTACCTGATCGGCTTCGTGCTGTGCGCGCTGCTGACCGTGGTGCCGTTCGCGCTGGTGATGAACCCGGTGCTGTCGCGGCCGCTCACGCTGTTCCTGCTGGTCGGCTTCGCGGTGGCGCAGATCCTGGTGCAGCTGGTCTATTTCCTGCACATGGACCGTAAGTCCGAAGGTGGCTGGAACCTGGCCAGCTTCGTGTTCACCCTGGTGATCCTGTTCATCGTCGTCGCACTGTCGGTCTGGATCATCTGGAGCATGCACTACCACATGATGATCAACTGACCGTGGCCGGGGTGATCGGCATGGACCGCGCGATCACCCCGGCACCTCCGTCCTCTTTCCCCCACGGGCAGGCCTGACCGAGACCCCGCCCGCGTCTGCGTTGGTGGTACCCGTGAAGCGCTTTGCTGCTGTTACCCGTTCGTTGTTCTCTCCCCGTTTCCGCCTGCCGCTGCTGGCAGGCCTGGCCATCGGCCTGCTGGCCGGCTGCAGTGCGCAGTCGCGCATGGACTTCTATTCCAAGGACATCGCCTGCGAAGAACTCGGCCAGCAGTGGTCGATGCCCGACAGCCACGGCACCGTGCGTGGGCCAAGGGACCTGCAGGGGCAGGTGACCTATCTGTTCTTTGGCTTCACCAGCTGCCCGGACGTGTGCCCGACCACCATGGTCGAGCTCAGCCAGGTCAAGCACCTGATGGGCAAGGATGCCGACCAGCTGCAGGTAGTGTTCGTCAGTGTCGATCCCGCACGCGACACGCCCGAAGTCGCCCGCACCTACGTGGAAGCGTTCGACCCCAAGGCGATCGCACTGGTCGGCAACGAAGCGCAACTGGCCGCGATGGCCAGCGACTTCAAGGCGTTCTACGAAAAGGAACCCGGCCCGGTGCCGGAGACCTACACCATGAGCCACATTGCTGGTGGCTACGTGTTTGATCGCCAAGGCCGCCTGCGCCTGTTCGCGCCCTATGGCATGCCGGTGGACAAGCTGTTCTCGGACGTGCAGCGCCTGCTGCTCGAGCCTGGCCATCCGGCCGCCGGCAACGGCCCGCTGGCCAGCTGCCACCTCAAGCAAAGCGACACGCTCGCTGCCGGGTAATCCTGGGCCATGCCCGGCTGATGCCGCCAGTTCGTCGCGCCCGCTGCCCCGGTAGGTGTCGACCGTTGGTCGGCACACCCCCCACACACCAATCCCCCGACCGGCCAGGAGAGCCAACCGGCCAGGGGCACCACTCAACGCCTTACTTGGTTTCTTCCCACTGCACCACGTCCGGCTCGGCCGCCTTGATGCCGGCGGTCGACAGCAGCTTGGTGGTCGCATCCAGCGCCGCGTTCACCGACGGGTACTCCACAATCGCGCGGCCCGAGGCCTTGGATACCTTCACCACGGTGCCGCCGGTGGCGGTGGCCGCACGCTGAGCCGAAGCCGCATCGGTGAAGAACACCTTGACCCGCGAGGTCGCCACGACCGGTGCGCCATCGTTGGAGACAGCGGCCGCAAACTTGCTGGCACCGGCATCCGCACGTGTGGCCACACCGGTAGACGCATCCGTGGACCGCTTGCTGCGGGTGCCGACGGCCGCCGCGCTGGCATCAGCCCCGGTGGTGATCCTGAACTGGCCGCCGCTGGCCTGCTGCACGGTTGCCGACGGTGCCAGCTGGAAGCGCGAGCCGCCCACATTGAACGAACGGCCGGTGGCCTCCGCCTTCAACTGCTGCGTGTCTACGGTCGACAAGGTCTTCGCCGGAGGTGTCTGGCCCGAGCTCTGTGCCCAGGCGGTGGTGGTCATCGCCGCGAGGGCGAGGGTGCTCAACAGAATGGTCGTCTTCATCATCAGTGCCCCAGAACGCGGATCTTGAAGAATTCGAGGTTGCCACGCGATGCAGCGTTCGCGGCCTGCCCCAGGTCGGTGACTTCCAGCGTCCAGGTGCCCGTGGCGTTCTCATCCAGGAAGGCATTGCTGGACAGCAGGTCCCAGTTGGTGAAGTTGCGCTGCACACCGTTGAGGCCAGAGCCGATCGCGGTGAATGCCGGTTGCACCACGCTGCGGGTGCCACTGGGCGAGATCAGCACGAACTGCAGCTGGCGGGTGTTGCTGTGGTTGACGCGGAAGCCGAGCTGCACGCTCTCGATGTTGCGCGCACCGTTGGCGAGCTGGAAGGTCAGGCGCGCCGCGGCCGCCGAGGTATTGCCGATGGCCACGGTACGCGTCGTGTTGCGCCAGCCACTATCCACCAGTGCACCCAGCGGCTGGAAGTCCTCTGCGACCTGTACCGCGCGTGCTGCATTGACCACACCGAAACCGTACCAGTTGCTGTAGGCACGGCCGGCGGCATTCACCGTCCAGCCCGGCACCAGCACGCGGCCGTCGGAGTGGGTCACCGCTGCCCGGTTCGGATCGGTGCGGGTGGCGGTGGTGGCCAGGATGTACTTCACATCGCGGTAGGACAGGTTCGGGTTGGTCTCCAGCAGCAGTGCCGCCACGCCCGACACCATCGGCGTGGCCGCCGAGGTGCCGTTCATCTTGCCGGTGTAGTTGCAGGTGCTGTCGATGGCAGACTGGTCGCCGTCCAAAGTGTTGCGCAGGCTCGTGTTCTTGTTGCTGCCCTGCGCGCAGCCGGTGACATCGGTGGTGAGGATGGCCGGATCGTAGCGGATCGCCAGCTGCCCCGGCACGACCTGCCGCTGCCAACCATTCTCACCGCCGAAGCCGGACACCCACAGCGCCGAGCCGGTGGACGAGTAGGACGAGCGCACGCCATCGGCGCGCACGGCGGCAACGGTGATCACGTTGAACAGGTTGTTACGCGGGTCGCGGCCGGCCGGAATGCAACCCGTGTTGCGGTTCTTGGTGTCTGCCGAGCAGATGTCGGTGCCATCCGAGCGTGCACCGTTGTTGTGATTGTTGCCAGCGGCCTTCACGTAGATGCCACCGCGCCCGCCACGGGTGCCGGACATGGCCTGCTCATAGGCGGCGATGTCGTTCTGGCTGTAGGCCAGCGGCAGGTTGGGGTTGCCCGGGCTGGAGCCCCAGCTGTTGTTGAAGACCCCCACGTCGGCCACTTCGGCGCCATCCCACCACGAGTACTCGATGTTGGAATTCGAATTGCCCTGGGCATTGGACGCCAGGAAGTTGAAGCCCTTGAGTGTGGCGGCCGAGGCGACGCCGCGCACGCCCAGGTTGTTGGCGCCTACTGCACCGGCGATGCCGCCGACCATGGTGCCGTGATTGTCGCGGTCGGGATTGGACGGTGAAGGGTTGTTGCTCTGGTTGGCGAAGTTCTTGCCGGCGACCGCCGCGACGTTGGCGGCCAGGTCCGGGTGGGCGATCTGCAGGCCGTCATCGACGATGGCGATGGTGACGCCCTGGCCGCGGATGCCGTTGCGGTACAGGCCATCCACGTTCAGATCGTTGCCGGCCACCGGCAGGGTATCGCCCAGTACGGCCTGTCCGGTGTTGAGCAGATGCCACTGACGCCCGGCCAGCGGATCGGCCTGCTGGGCCTGGGCGGTGACGGCCAGGCTGCCCAGTACCAGGGCAGTGGCCAAGGCCAGGCGCGCGGAGCGCGGTGGCGCGGAGCGTTGCGTGTGTCGCTTCATACACGAATCCTTCTGTTGTGAATCGGCATGGCAGGACGGCGGGGCGGAACTGCCCCATCGCAACGAGCCAAACGCGACACAACGAACAACCCCCTACCTCTTCACACAAGCAATCTGCAGATGTGCCAATTGCGTCACAAACACTTATGCCGTGGGGTAATGACGACTGCAGCGGCCCGCATCTGGTAGGTGCCAACCTTGGTTGGCACGCGTATCCACGCATGGCGCGGATCTACCCAGCATCATCGCGCGCCCTCACATCACGCTGTGCTACTACAGCCCGTGCACCCTTCTGCACGGAGCACGATGATGGTCAACCCCCTGGCCCAGGCGCATCGCGGCCTTGGCACCACGCTGTTCAGCCTGCTGAACCCGATACCCTTCGGCTTCTTCGTCGGCGCGCTGATCTTCGACGCGATCTACCTCAACAGCGCCGAGGTGATGTGGGGCAAGGCCGCCGCCTGGCTGATCACCTTCGGTCTGCTGATCGCCATCATTCCGCGCCTGATCAACCTGTTCGCGGTCTGGCGCCGCAACGGCACCGCCACCCGCATCGACCGCATCGACTTCTTCCTCAACCTGGTCGCGGTCGTGCTGGCCATCTGGAACGCCTTCGTGCACAGCCGCGATGCCTATGCCGTCGCGGTGCCGGGCACGATCCTGTCGGCGCTGACCGTGGCCCTGATCGCACTGGGCCTGATCCTGCTGTCACTGCAGCCGCCGGTGCTGCAGGGAGGTCGTCATGGCTAAGCACATCCTGCCTACCGTGGGCGCCCTGGCGCTGGCCGTGATGCTGTCGGCCTGCGCGGGCAAGGCCGAATACCACCCCACCGACCAGTCGGGTGCGAAGCCGCCTCTGCCGGCACCGAAGAACTTCCTGATGCCGCCGATGCAGGTGCCGCGCGGCGTGGGTTGGGCCGAGGGGCAGTCACCCACGGTGGCCGAAGGCCTGAAGATCGAACGCATCGCCGCCAACCTGCTGCATCCGCGGCGTCTGCTGACCCTGCCCAACGGCGATGTGCTGGTGGTGGAGGGCAATGGCCCCGGCGAAGAACCGGTCACCACGCCCAAGCAGTGGATCGCCGGCAAGGTCAAGGCGCGCTCGGGCAAGGCCGGCAAGGGCGGCAACCGGGTCACCCTGCTGCGCCGCACGCCGGGAACGAACACCTGGACCCAACACGTCTACATCGAAGGCCTGCATTCGCCGTTCGGCATCCAGCTGATCGGCGACACGCTGTACGTGGCCAACACCGGCAACATCGTGCAGTACCACTACGTGCCGGGTGAAACCCGCATGTCCGACAAGGGCCGTGAGTTCACCGACCTGCCCAGCACCATCAATCACCACTGGACCAAGGAACTGCTGGCCAGCCGCGATGGCAGCAAGCTGTACGTGGGCGTGGGCTCCAACAGCAACATCACCTAGAACGGCCTGGCCGTTGAGTACCGCCGCGCGGTGGTGCTGGAAGTGGACGTGGCCACCCGTGGCAGCCGCATCTTTGCGTCGGGCATCCGCAACCCGACCGGACTGGACTGGGAGCCGAGCACCGGCACGCTGTGGGCCGTGGCGAACGAACGCGATGAAATCGGTGCGGATCTGGTGCCCGATTACCTCACCTCGGTGAAGGAAGATGGCTTCTACGGGTGGCCCTACAGCTACTACGGCCAGCACGTGGACGAGCGCGTGCAGCCGCAGCGGCCGGACCTGGTGGCGAAAGCCATCACGCCGGACTACGCCATCGGCTCGCACGTGGCACCGCTGGGCCTGCTGTTCTACACCGGCCAGGCACTGCCGGCGCAGTACCACGGCGGCGCCTTCATCGGCGAGCACGGCAGCTGGGATCGCTCACCATTGAGCGGCTACGAAGTGGTCTACGTACCGTTCAAGGACGGCAAGCCGACCGGGTGGCCGCAGACCGTGGTCAGCGGTTTCGCTTCGAAGGACGAGAAGACCTTGATGGGCGCACCGGTAGGCATGGCGATGGACGCCGAAGGCGCACTGCTGGTCGCCGACGACGTGGGCGACGTGGTGTGGCGAGTGTCAGCCAAGTAGCTGTGTAGCGTCGAGCCACGCTCGACTGCTTTTGCCAGCAGCAGTCGAGCATGGCTCGACTCTACAAAAAGCCATAAGCCGCCGAGCCTGGGCCCGGCTCTACATTTCCGAAGGCGCAGCGCGCAACCCGCTGAACACAGACTCGGCAGCAAACCCCACGCCACCCAGCAGCACGCCGAAATACACCACCGTAGCCACCACGAAACCGTAACCGGCCGCCACCGCGGCACCATCGCGCTGGATGAAGCCGATCGCAAAGGACATCAGCGCCAGCGCCGGCAAGGTATTGCTGAACGGAATCGGCCCGGCCGGCGCCATCAGCAGCAGGGTTGCGAACACCAGCATCAGGTTGTTCAGGCGCATCATCTTCTTCGAGCGCACCATCACCGCCAGCCGCATCGGCCGCGACAGCCGCTCCATGCGGTGCACCCATTTCAGCGCACGGCCCAGGTTGGCCTTCAGCTTCTCGGTGGCGATCTCGCGGCGCGCCAGTTTCTGCGGCACCCACAGCGGGCGGTTGCGTACGCGGCTCAGGCCAATCAGCAGGATCGAGGCACCAAACACCGTACTCAGCCCGGGAATCGACACCGGAATGATGAAGATGGCCGAGAGCAGGATCACGATCAGCAGCAGGCCTTCGTCGCCCAGCGCACTGAGCAGGGTGCCGATACTGACCTGCTCACCGGGCAGCTCGTCGATCATCTGCTCGATCTGCTCGGCCAGGGGCGCGCTGTCATTGGTTTCGGGGGCTCGGTAGGTCATGCGTCGCAAGTTTCTCCAGGGAAGGGCGGTCAGCGGGCCGTCCTGCGGTGGGGGACGCACAGGCTCCCGCAGTATCCCGGCCAATGTGGGCAAAGAGGTGAACCGGGCATGAGGGGGTAAACTGGCGTGCCCCGCACGAGTTGAACGCAATGGACATGGGCCGCAGGCAATCGACCATCGAACTGGTCGCCATCGACATGGATGGCACCCTGCTGGATCCCACCCACACGCTTACCGCGCGGGCCAAGCAGGCGATCGCGCAGGCGCGCGCGCTGGGCGTGCACATCGTGCTGACCAGTGGCCGCCCGGTTCCCGGCCTGGCACCGTTCCTGCACGAGCTGGGCATCACCGGCGACGACGACTACTGCATCGCCTGCAATGGCGGCCTGGTGCAGCGTATCGGCACGCGCGAAACCGTGGTCGAGTATCCGCTCAGCTTCGACGACTTCCTGTTCTGCGAGCAGGTGGCCCGCGAAGTGGGCGTGCATTTCCAGGCGCTGGACAGCCAGCGCATGTATACGCCCAACCAGGACATCAGCTACTACACCGTGGCCGACTCGCATCTCTCGCGGATGCCGCTGTCGTACCGCCGCGTGGAAGACATGGACCCGTCGATGTCCTTCATCAAGCTGATGATGATCGACGCGCCGGACGTGCTGGATGCCGCCATCGCACGCCTGCCCAGCGAACTGACCGAGCGCTTCGCGGTGCTGAAGAGCGCACCGTTCTTCCTGGAAGTGTTCGACCGCCGCGCCGGCAAGGGCCCGAGCCTGCAGAAGCTGGCCGAGCACCTCGGCATCGACCGCACCAACGTGATGGCCATCGGTGACCAGGAAAACGACCTGACCATGCTGCAGTTCGCCGGTACCAGCGTGGCGATGGGCAATGCCATCGACGCGGTGAAGGCGGTGGCGCGGTTCGAGACCACCAGCAATGCAGACGAAGGCGTGGCGCGCGCCATTGAGCGTTTCGTCCTGCAGTAACCGCGCGTCCCTATGCCCTGGTAGGTGCCAACCTTGGTTGGCGCATGCACACCGTATGCGCCGACCAAGGTCGGCCTCTACCGGGTCCCTTCCGCCTCGGTAGGTGCCAACCTTGGTTGGCACACGCAGGCGGTAAGCGCCGACCCAGGCTATACCCACGTATAACCCACCCATCCCCATCGCCATCCGCGCTGTACCACCGCGCAATGGCGAATGCGGCACTGCGATGCAAGAATTTCGCACGTCGAAATCACCCCATCGAATCCCACGGCAGATGATCGCCTTCGTCTGCTGACCGGCGCGCACCGCGCCGTCACTCCCTCAACGCAATCGCACCGCCAGCCAGGGCGCCGACACCGGTGCTGCAACGTGCTGGGCGTGCGCCTGCGCCGCTCTCTCCCTGCACCTGGATCTGCCCATGAACACCCCACCCACGACGCGCCTCGCTCTGGCCATCATCACGGCCATCACCGCACCTGCGTATGCCGCAGAAACGCACGATGCCGCGCATGACACCCCCACCACCTTGAACGCGCTGCAGGTCATCGCCACGCCGCGCGGCGCCGCCGTTGCGCCCACCCAGGTGATCGGTCCGAACCGCTACATCATCAAGGCTGAAGACCTCGACGCGATGGTCACCGGCAACAACGGCCTGGCCATGCTGAAGCAGGTACCGGGCGCCAGCTACACCGCCACCGACGGGCTTGGCTTGGATATCTCGGCCACCAGCCTGTTCGTGCGTGGCTTCCGCATGAATGAAATGGGCATCACCTTCGAAGGCGTGCCACTGAACGACAACGGCTTCCTCTCGCTCACCGGCACCAGCGTGGTGAACGTGGGCGTGCCCGATGGCATCGGCGCGATCACGGTCAGCCCCGGTGGCGCACCGGTCAGCGTGTTCTCCAGCAGCGTCAACGGCGGCAGCCTGGAATACCGCCTGCGCGAGCTGCAGGACACGCCCAGCCTGCGCGTGAAACAGGGCGTGGGCAGCAACAACACGTTGGTCACCACCGTGTCCGGGCAGAGCGGCCAACTCGGCGAGCATGGCCCGAAAGTGCTGGTCGACCTGCAGCGTGTGTCTGCCGACAAGTACCAGGGCGAGGGCACCCAGAACTTCCTGCGCGGCGACCTGAAGCTGCAGCAGGATGTCGCCTGGGGTGACTTCACCGTGTTCCTGTCCGACAGCAAGGCCAAGGTATGGGGCTACAACAACATCTCCTTCGACATGATCCGCAAGCTGGGCTGGAAGGCCGACATCTTCTATCCGGACTATGCGTGGGCCTGGTACGTGGCCTCGCCGGAGAACGCGGACAAATCCTGCGGCGCCTACACCTGCGGTGAGCTGTCCGAACTGATTCCGTACGACACCGGCCAGATCACCCGCGATCGCGTGTCCTCGATCAACCACCGCTTCCAGATCACCCCGGCGCTGAGCGGCAACGTGCAGCTGTACAACGCCAACAGCCACACCCAGGCCACGCTGACCGACCCGACCGTGCCGTCGCCAAACGGCGCACCGTTCTCCGAACAGGTGCAGACCCCGCGCGTGAATCGGCTGGGCGGCATGCTCAACCTGCAGTTCGAGACCGGCGCGCACACCTTCACCGCCGGCGTCTGGCAGGAGAAGAGCAAGGCCGCGGCCAAGACCGAGTGGTACCAGCAGCCGCTGCTGGGCGAGGGCCCGCCGCTGAAGGCCACCGGTCCGTTCGATGTGTATGGCCCCGCGTTCAAAACCGACAACGCATCAAGCTGGGTGACCCGCTCGCGCCAGTTCTACCTGCAGGACGACATCGTGCTGAACGACACGCTGAAGCTGGGTGTCGGCTTCAAGGCCGTGGACTTCCGCACCAGCGGTGGTGGCCTGGGCGATGCCAAGGATCGCCCAGTGAACGGCACGCTGCGCGCGAAGAGCAACTTCCTGCCGCACGTCTCGCTGTTCTGGAGCCCGGCCGAATCCACCGACGCCTTCATCGACCTGGCCAATACCATGAACGGCTATCGCGTGGCGCAGCGCGGCAACATCGGCTACACCGCCTCCGCGTGGACCATCACCGACCAGGAAGAGTTCGACCGCGTGGCCGGCACGCTGCGCCCGGAGAAGAACTGGAATCTGACCGTCGGCGCGTCGCATCGCTTCGACCGGCTGACGATCACCGGTGACGTGTTCTACAACGACATCCGCAACCGCCTGCTGTCGGCGGCCATTGGCACCCAGTTCGCGCAGATCAACACGGTGCGGCTGATGCCGAAGATGCACGTGATCGGCGCCGACCTCGGCATCACCGCCGACCTGACCGACCACCTGCAGTTCTACCAGGGCGTGGCCGTGGCCCGTTCGTACTACGACAGCGATTTCGTGGTGGGCGACACGGTGTACCCGATCAAGGGCAACGCCCAGCCGGGCTACCCGCAGATCTCGCTGGTCAGCGACCTGTCCGCCCACTTCGGTGACTGGCGCTTCGGTGCCACCAGCACCTCCTACCTGCGCCAGCCTTTCACCTACGAGAACGACATCCGCGTGCCGAGCTTCTGGCAGGTCAACACCTATGCCGCCTACCGCTTCGGTGCGGACAGCGCCGTGCCGGGCCTGGAGCTGCGGCTGGACGTGAGCAACCTGTTCAACCGCCACAACATCGGCACCGCCACCATCGCCGGCTCGTCGTTCTCGGGGGATTACCAGACCCTGCAGCGCAGCGCCCCCCGGCAGCTGATGTTCAGCACCTCGATGGCGTACTAAGTAGATCCACGCCATGCGTGGATGCACCTGGCGGTCCCCAGGCAGGTGCCCAGATCCGTCCACAAACCCGCCTTGCGCAATCAACAGGGATTTTCTGGCGGCGACGCAAGGTTCCCACAATGTTGCTGGGTCATGCTGTCGGCATGGCTCAGTACAACCCGCGATCACCGTTGTTCGGCATACGGAGTCATGGACGGCCCCGGCAGGCGCTGTCCGTGGCGCCTGTGATCGACCTGCAGGCCGAGTACCAGTTCTGGCACGTCTACGAGCGTGTGGTCCGCCCGTTGCCCGGTGGGGGGCTGCGGCTGGCCTGGCTGGTGTGCCAGAAGGTGTACCGGGACCGGTGGCAGCACCCGGACGACAGCGACGAGGCGGCGTTGTCCCGGGTGTTGTTCGGCGGGAACATGACGGCTGACCGGGCGTCGGAGCTGGCGGAGCTCCACGCGCTGGTCAGCCGTCGGGTGGCGTTGCTGGCGAAGCGTGGGCGCGTGGATTCCGCTGCGTGATGCCTGCCCTTGGTGGGGTCGACTGTTAGTCGACCGCTCTTTGCATCTACTTCACAGAAGGCCGCGCTTCGCACGCGAGTCGACCAACGGTCGACTCCACCAAGAGCCAACCCGACCGGCATTTCTAAGGCTTTCCCCGATCCAACTGCCGATAGCCAATCGCTTCAGCCAGATGCGCCGTCTGGATCACCTCGCAACCCGCCAGATCCGCAATCGTGCGCGCCACCCGCAGAATCCGGTGCATCGCTCGCGCAGAAAGTTGCAGACGCTCAATCGCCTGCTCCAAAAGATCCTGATCGGCCTCGCTCAGCTTCGTGCACGCCCGCAGCGCCGCCGGCGGAAGGTGCGCATTGAGCGCGCCACGCGCCTGCTGCCGGGCGTGCGCGGCTTCCACCCGTGCACGTACCGCAGCACTGGGCTCACCCAGCGGCGTACTCTCCCGCAGCTCCACCGCGTCCATGCGCGCCACGCTGATATGCAGGTCGATACGGTCCAGCAACGGGCCGGATACCCGCGCGCGATAGCGGTTGATGCGCTCGTCACTGCACAGGCAGCGGTTGCTGCGGTCACCGGCCCAGCCACACGGGCAGGGGTTCATCCAGATGTTTTGTGAGGAATAGTGCTTGGGAAAAAAGATAAGGTGCGGCAAATTAGCTCTGCTCACCACGGTAGCTCACATTGCATGGCAACTAGAAAGAAGAAGGGTGTCGGCGAGGTCCAAACGGGCCCGGACGGACTTTGGATCACGGTAAGGGCGATCGGTCGGGCGCATGGAGTAGCGTCGATTGACTTCACATTTCTTCGGAGTTGGATCGGACCTCGCGGTCAAGCCGCATTTGTCGATGCAATTGTCAAGCTATCAAGGCGCTACGTCGCGGCCCAGAACACGTACTCGGTTCGCTGCGTCCTTCAGTTCTGGCAGGCCCTCGGTGCAAGAAGGGGGTGGCCGGCTCCAAGTCGTCGAATCAGTTCCGCTGCCTTGGTCGCGCAACTGTCTGATCTTCGGGGTGAGTTCTACGCGGCCAGAGCGGCGGTTGGAGTCGCGCTAACTACGATCACGAATCAGTGGACCAGCTTTGTTCGATTCATCCCCTGTCTTGTTCAGACCGGTGCAATCAACTTCGTCGAATCGAAATTGGCTGCCATCTCCGCTCCGCCTCGCGCGCTCATCATTGCGGATAGGGAGCATGCTGCAAACTCACCAGTGTGCCTGAACAACGCCCCAAAGACTTTGAACTCGGCACAGAACTCATACAACGACAATCTCTTCGAGTCGATCTCAATCGTTGATGGAAGTGCAGAGTACCTAGATCGCTATCAGGAAAAACTTGGGAAGGCAGTAAACACGATTCTCCACTGCGCAGTGAAGGACTTCGAGGAGTTCGTGGCTCAACGAGAGAGAGGCTTGGCTGAAATTAGCCGTTTCGACGTAGGTTCACTACATGAGCTTAAGGCGCATCGCCGAGGCGGATTCTCCCGAGAGAACTGGGGGCACCTGCTGAATCAAGAGCGATATGAGAAGGGTCTCAGGATTGCCTTGGGGATATGCGTCTTTGATATGGGCGGGATTCCTAGGCAGCGACGCAAATTCGATGTGAAGTCGAGCAAGGCATCCATCTTAGATGGGTCTAGCAGAATCTGGGACTTCGTTTCTTCGTTCGGAAAGAACGAGCTCCTGCCATACCTTGGCATCATGAGTAGCAAGCAGGCGGCAGTCTGCATACTGATCCTACTCATTGAACACCCGATTCTTAACCCAGTGGCGTTGTACAGGGCCAGGATAGAAAGGGATCGTCATGGTGGAACCTACATCTCCTCCGATGGTCTTGTCGGAAAAGGGGGTATCCGCTTTAGCGTGGAGAAGCTGCGTGCGGGCGAGGAGAAGAGTGTGGAGCTTTCGCCTCTTGCCCAGCGAGTTCTTGTGAAGGTCTTCGAGTGGACCGAGCCCGTACGTACTCGGATGATCCAGGAAGGGAGAAGGAAGGATGCAAACCATCTTTGGATTGGCATCAGTAGCCTCGACTACCGTTTGAAAGCCTTCTCGGAGAAAGCGTTCCTGAATGCACTTGGTGCATCTGAAGCTTGGCGCAGTGTCAGGGGAGCCGGCATGGTCACCCGGGCAACGAACTTCGGGGAGCGCCATGCCGAGCTCGCTCCATGGAGAGAGAAGCTCACCTACAAGAATCTACGAATGAACTCCGGAGTGCTAAAGTTCCTTGAGGCAGATGGTGATCTTGTCGTAGCGGCGAGGATATTTGGCCACCGATCGGTCAAGACGACCTTGGGGCACTACGTCCCAAATGCCCTTCGCATCGCCTTGTTTGAGAGGCAGGTTAGGCGGCACCAGAACAGACTGATCGTTCAAGCATTTTCTGATCACGAGCGGCTTCTTGAAGTGTCGGATTTCTCGACGGTTGAGGACCTCCACCTGTTCCTCTCGGGTAGCGCGGACGAGGCTGCTGAAGCTCAGGTTCCCCGCCGTGTGTACAAGGCCGCTTCTCCTGGCGCGGGACTGATCCTCTGTAAGGATCCTGATGCGCTGGCGGTTGCAATGCTCTACCGGGATCGCTTGGAAAGCGCCAGTGCGACCTTCCTGGATCGACCTGATCTCCGGACCGGAGTTGCCCCGCGATTCTGGAGAGACTTTGTGGATGCGCTGACCGCGCCATTGCCCCCGGCATTGATTGAGATCACTGATCTTGTCGAGTGTGCATTGGCTAGAAAGACTGTCATCATTTCTCGCATTCGGCTGCCGGAGATCCGGTGATGGCTCAACTTCCCTCGGAGGTCCTGTCCTTCTTCAGTCGGACCCAAACCGGTTTGAGCCCATTAGTGCGTCCGTGGTGGCTGAAATCCGCGGTCCACGAATCTGTATGGAGAGTTGAGACGGGAAAGAGAGATCTGCGCCAAGTCGGTGAGAAGAGTCGCGGTGGGCAGGTTCTGAGATGGGATCTACTGCTACCAACGGGACGATTGAGCACATCATCTCACGCAGTTATCTGTGAACAATGTAAGGCGTTGATCATCGCCGTAGCGAAGGTACGTGGATCAACCCGGTCGCTCAGATCAGTTCATGGCGCACTGTTTCTCTTCGCAGAGTTCTTGGCCCTTAAGTACGAAGAGAAGTTCCTGCGTGACGGACTCCTAGTCGCTCATCTGGACGACGTAGAGGCATTCATGGAGTCCTATGCTGAGGCGGGGTCTTGCGGGACGGGGCGGTTCATTGAGCGCCTTAGCTCTTACCTTTCGGCTGAGATTCCGTTGGAACGGTTAGACGCGGATGAGGTTAGGAACCACTTTGGCTTGACGGAAACAAACCAGTTGAGTTTGGTCGCCATTGGCGCGGCTATATCGGTGGACTGGCAGAGGCTGCGCAGTAGTCCCGCATTTCGGAGCCATCTGACCCAGTACGGGTACCGAGGAGAACGCGACTTAAGCCGCGGCGCTCGTACCACCAGCGGCTATGCGGATATCTTTCCGCTACTGGCTCAGGCCTCGCACTCCGTCCAGACCCTAAGCGCGTGGGCTTTGAGCAATGTTCGCGAGGTTCGCGATGCTTGCCGACCTTTTCGCAGAGAACAGTCGGGCCGCACGGCGACATTGCCACCGACCGTCTGTAGGCAGTTTGTTAGGTCAGCGTGTGCGTGGATGCTTGAGGAGGCGCCTGCATTGGAGGCTCACCTTGCAGGGTTGATTGATGAAATCGCCCAAAGTGGTGACCTTGGCCACCGGTCGCCAACTGCATTGTTGAAGGATGCGGAAGCGCTGATTGAAACCGGTCCACTAGTACGCTGTTCGAGGTTCGTTTCCCAGCGTTTCAGGGAGAGAGGGGATGACAGGTACTGTGATTTGGAACCCTATCGGTTGTTCCCTTTGGTTCTCGGACTGATCCGAATCCATCTAGGTGTTTGCTTTGGACTTGTGGCCTTGTTTGCTTGTGCAAGGAGATCCGAGATCATTGACATGGGGTTGCATGCGCTCCTGACATCTGATGGTCGCTACCACTTGACGATTCACCAGGCAAAGCGGGGGGAAGGGAACGAGAGGCCGAGGTTTGACAAGCCTGTGCCACGTATCGTTGCCATGGCGATATCGATCATGAACAATCTCAGGACGCAACTACTTCGGGTGATGCCCAGGGAGGATTCGTTGCTGGATGATCGCGTGATGTTCTTCGTCGGAATGCAGGGCATCAGGCCATTCAGTGAGAATCATCCGCGCGTCGTTCTCCAGCTCATAAGTGACTACTTTGATCTCCGTGGCCCCGACGGAAAGCGATGGGTGCTTGAGCCTCATCAACTGCGAAGGAGCTTTGCTATGACATTCTTTCATTCGGAGGGGGAAGAGTCATCTCTACCTGCGCTCGCGTGGCTCATGGGTCATCATGATGTCGAGGAGACTTGGAGATACGTGAAGGAGTCTATGACGGGCAAGGAGATCAGTCATGCAGAAGCCTGTTTGGCGATGGCGGCTGTGAACTCAGGTGATGGCTCGGAATCTGCCCAAAAATTGAAGGCGCTTCTTCTCGAGCACTTCGGAAGCGACGATCTCGCTGTTCTCGATCATGATGATGTCTTGGAGTATCTGGAGATGCTCTCTGAGGAGCGAAAGATCAGTGTCAAGCCGATTCAGATTACAACCGGCGATCGTAGTACGTTCACAATCCTCATTTCGCACAGAGGGGAATGATGCCAAGGCTCAGTAAAGGACAGGTAGCTGCGGGTGTGCGGGACAAGCAGCTTCGTGCTGAACGGAGTGTTCGGGGCATCATCGCCATCCTGGACGAGGCGGTGGCAGTTGGGTCCCTTCTTGAAGAGCATAGTGATCTCTTTAGACGCATGAGTGATCTTGCCGGGATGAATGATGAGGCTCGAGGCATCTTTCCGATGTCGGTTCGAACACTCAGGAACAATGTGGAATCGCTGTACCCAGGCGGGATGGAAGCGTTTAGGCGTGCCATCGGAGAGCTTCTGGGGGCCGCGAGGAAGCCTGTTGCACAGCAGGAAGATGAGGCTTGGCTGGAGGATGCTGTTCTGGACATGACCGCTAGGTACAGTGATCTCGTGCAACGCTTCAAGAGGCTGGCTCTTGGATCGGAGGTCGCAGCCGATGAGCTAAAGCGACACTTCGATCGGTACCGCGGCTCTAGCTCCCTACGGGTAGTGAAGTGAAGATTGATGGTGGTTTGTGTAGGAGGGCCAGCAATCAATTCCGGTTACCGGGGGTTGGACGCGTCACCTCGTTCCTCGATAGGGGCGCGGCAGGAGGCATGAAGGTGGTGTTCTTCCCAAACGGCCGTTCTTGCTGGGAAGTGAATGCGTACCTAGTTCATTGCCGACGCCTTGGGCTGACGGTAGGTACGATATCCACCTATGCGAGTGAGCTAAGCCTGCTGGTACGATTTCTGTACTTGCGTCGCCTGGAGCTGAGAGAGATCGATGATGATCATCTGATCGAGTTTGCTGATTGGCTGGTGGTTCGGGATGAGTCCAGCGCAAGGCACATCAATCGTATCCTCTCACGTGTTCTCGCTTTCATTGGCTGGGCCGAATGTATCAGTCTCGGCCCTTTCCAGATCGGCCGGCTTGGTGAGCAGGCGATTATCACGGTTGAAAGGCGCGTGGTGAGGACGAAACGGCTGGACCGGGTGTCCTCGGACAGGCATGCAGCGATGCTTCCAAGTGGTGCAAAGCGAGTCGTACGACCAATGCCTCTTGAGGTATTTCGCCGACTCCTGGCGCAGTGCGAGCGAAGCGCGAAGCGCACCTTCGTAAAGAGTCGCAATCGCGCGATGCTCCTGATACTCGCGGATACCGGGATCAGGCGCGAAGAGCTTGTTTGGATCAGGGTCACCGATGTACTTGATGCATCGAAGGGTGATGGCATGCTGAAGGTGCGGACCTCGAAGAGGAGGGGGAACCCTATACGTCTGGTTCCTGTTCCCGCACTAACTTTGCAGGAGGTCATGAAGTACATCAGGGTGCAACGGGAAATGCATATGCGCCGCCATACCAAGTCCGGACGGGGGAGTCGCGACAAGGGTTGGGTCTTCTGCTCTCAGAGCGGTTCAAGGCTAGCTGCTGCAACGGTGAGCCAGACTTTCTCGGATCTGCGGGCGCTTGCCGGAGTTTCAGAGCGCGCTACGGCTCATATGCTTCGACACAGGTACATAACTCTTCAGGTCATCGATCGGATCAAGAGGCTTCGAAACATTGGGATTCTTGGCGTTGAGGCAGCAGCAACGGTACTCGCACAGGTGGCTTCTTTAAGCGGCCACTCCAATCCTACTAGCATGTGGGACTACATTGACTGGGCCTATCAGGAAATGGCCTCGGATGCCGAGAACCGCGGGACCTTGGAGATTGGCGAGCTCATCCGGGAACTGGAGGTTTTTGGTGAAGCGGCGATAGAAAGCTCCGAAGGGAGAGCCCTGCTTAGCCGAGTTCGTAGCGCACTTGCTTCGCAGCTTGAGAAGGCTCCGAAACTGGGTGTACTCGCCCACCAAGGGATGGGGCTGGGATGAACTGCTTGTGCAGGGGCGCCGGTGGTATGGGTGAGAGCCCTTTGCTGTTGGTGTGGTGCGGGCGATCCAGCACCTCTAGTAGCCGGAAGCGACGTCCATCGAACAGGGCGTCACTGGGGACAGTGAATGTCCTACAGAGTATTGGGTGTCGTGACCACCTTGATCGGTTGCCGGCGACGCCGTAAAAAGCGCCTTCTTCCTTGCGGATGCGATGCACACGCTTGTGGTCGTCCCACCAGGCGTCCCAGCGAAGCATCACCAACACGGGCTCACAGCCATAATGGATGCGCGCGTGAGTGCCCGAAAGCACATGGTTCGCGTTCCGAGTCGCCCTTGCACTGACCGGAATTCAATCGTTGGCGGTCGTGCTGTTCGCTGGCGTCGTACTTCGAGCGTGTAGCTCGTTTCCCTCGGTGCCCTCTCCGCTGGATGCTCAGGCATTCTGGGCAACGGTAGCGTGCTTGATCGTCGGCCGCACCGTCTTCGCTATAGGTTCCCAGAGCCTTGGGCCAGGCATTGCTCGGTCACGCGTGTTGCGCTGCTGGTCGGAACCGAACCGCTCTCGGAGCGCTATTTGACTCTATTTGGATGGGTGAGGTCATTGGAAAAGCGGCTTGGGCGGGGGCGAGGCCGGACAGTCCGGAGGAGCGCTTGGGCTGGCGCCGATACCGATTGTGCTCAACGTCCCGCGGGAACCAGTCCAAAGCGCATCAGCTGAGCGGGTGCAGCTGGGCTGCTGACGTGAAACTCTGATATCCGCTTCTGGCCGAAAGCGGACGCTTAGCTCAGTGGCTGTCTATACGGCACATTCCTGGTCGGCGTGCTGACGGAGATTACCAAGTGGGTCAAGCGGAGCGGGCGAGGGATTGAACGGCGCTCCGGCAATAGCACACGCGTCGGCTGGCGTCGCGGCAGGTGAGATGGGCTGGGCTTAGCTTTTTGCCAAACTCGGCGGAAGGCGGCATAGTCTTGCACATATTACCGATCAAGTACTTTGCGGATATTCCCATGGACAAGAAGGGCAAGGCAGCCAACCAAGCTCTCTTTGAGGAAGACTACGTGCTGCGGTCACTCGGGCGGATTGGCTATGACCCAGATATGGCGCTCACTGAGCTGGTGGCCAACACGTGGGATGCAGGGGCTGCCAGGGTTGCCGTGATCATCCCGGAGGAAACAAGTGGCATGCTGTCGGTCGAAGACGATGGCCACGGGATGACCGAGGACCAGTTTCGCAAGCGCTGGATGACCTTGGGATACAACAGGCATCGAAGCCAAGGGGCGAACGTCCAGTTTCCTTCCGAACGCGACGATTGGGTACGCATGGCCTTCGGACGCAACGGTATTGGTCGCCATGGCTTGTTGTGCTTTTCTGATCATTACACGGTCGAAACTTGGACAAATGGCGTTCTTTCTACCTTCGTGATTGGGACCCGAAATCAGCCGTCGCCGTTCTACATCCAAAGCCATGAGACAGCCACCCGTTCGGGCCATGGCACCCGGTTGTTGGTGGAGGTTGAACGCCACCGCCCAGATCCAGATCGGATCAGGACGGTCCTGTCAGGACGCTTCCTGCACGATCCGCAGTTCGTCGTTTCGGTGAACGGCCAGTCCGTCCCGCTGTCTGAGCATGAGGGCCTTCTGGAGGAACGCAAGATTCAGGTCGAACCTGGCTTTGATGTCACGGCGTATGTGGTGGACACAACACGCACAGCGAAATCCACCCGCTACCAAGGCGTAGCGTTTTGGGTGAGCAATCGGTTGGTCGGGCTGCCGAGTTGGACCGTTGGGCCGATGGTCGTTCTGGATGGGCGGGTGCGCTTTGCCAAGCGCTATGCCCTCGTGATTGAGTGCGGATCGGAGTGGCTTTCCGAAATCGAACCAGACTGGTCGAAGTTCAAGACTACGGAGCGAACTGATCACCTTTTCGAAGCGGCCAACGGGTATGCCCAGGAAATGGTCGAGAAGTTGTCGGCCCACCTGATCGAGGAGAACTCAGAAGACGCGCTCTACAAGAATCGAGAGGATCTGCGGACGCTACCTAGGCGATCCATGCTTGAAGTAGCCCAGTTCACAAAGACCGTGGTGCATGACCAGCCAGGGATACCGCCGGAGACCCTCAACAAGGTCGTCAAAGCGGTTATCAAGATTCAGAAGGCACGAAGCGGTTCAAGTTTCCTTGACAAGCTGATGCAGCTGGATGAGCACGACATCGACGGGCTGGATCGATTGCTAGGACAGTGGACTGTGGAGGATGCGCTCACGGTTCTGGATGAGATCGACAGTCGTTTGTCCATCATTGCCGCCATGGAGAAGCTCAGCGGCGACCCGGAAGCTGACGAGTTGCATACCCTTCATCCGCTCGTGACGCAGGCGCGTTGGCTATTTGGGCCGGAGTTCGACAGTTCGGAGTATGCATCGAACAACACCCTGCGAACAGTCGCCACCAGTCTATTCAAAGCGAGAAAGCAGAATCAGACCTTTGCTAATGCTGCGAAGCGCCCCGACATCGTCGTCCTCTCCGATGCCACTCTCTCAATCGTCGGGACGGAAAGTTTTGATACCGGCAAGGATCAGCTCGTGATGATGCGCGATGTCCTGCTCATCGAGTTGAAAAAAGGGCGTTCTGAAATCGGTCGCAAAGAAATGAATCAGGCGGCAGAGTATGTCGATGAACTTGTCTCCAGCGGAGGCATACAGGGTGGGCCTTTCTTCCATGCCTTCGTGGTCGGCCATTCGGTCGCATCCAATATCCCAACTGTCAATAACCGGGAATACAACGGAGCCCAGCGCGGACGGGTAACAGCGACCACTTACAACCAGCTCGCATTGACAGCAAACCGGCGCCTCCATGGGCTAAAGGCAAGAATACCCTCACGGTACGAGGAGGTTTCTGGTTACGAGCTTGTCCAGAAAGTCATGGGGACGCCAAGCCAAGCATCGTTCGCTCCGCTGGCAGAGTAGGGCGGTGTCTAGCCCGGGTTAGACGATCGCTTATGGCCGAAAGCAGACATCGTTGACGAATCCCGCTGGGGCAGAGCTCCCGGAAGGCCTATTCAGAAACCACGTTCATCAACTGCTAGTGTTCGAGGGGAAGCCGCCCTGGCAGCCGTATGAAGTATGTGGACGAGGAGATCTGCAGATGAACAACCTTGATGACTGGCTTGCAAAAGCCGCAAACGCAACGCGCGCAGATGCCAGCGCGGGAACCGATGCGCTGCTGGCCCGCCTGGCCCAGGAGCCGCCACCTGCCAAGTGGGCGGGACGCCGCGAGCTCCGCCGCGCTGTGACCTGTGCTGCGTTGTCTGCGGTGCTGACCTGTGGCGGGGTGGGCTCTGCATTCCTCGTCACCCAGTCCAACCCGCGGCCCACTTGGGTCGCGGCGCCGTCTGCCATGTCCCCCTACGCCCTGCTGGTGGAACGCTGATGGCTATCGGAACCGCCATGCGCCTGCCTTTGGCGACCTTGGCCGGCGCGGTCATCGGCGTGGTTTGCGCCCTGGGGATCGGCTGGGGCTGGCACTACCTCAACCCTGGCCACAGCGACCTGCATGAACGGCTGCACGCCGTGGTGCCCCTGGACAATTCGGAGAAGGACATCCTGCAGGCCAAAGAGCAGCTCTTTGCGACGCGCAGGGGCGAGATCGAGGCGCGCTTGCGAATCGCCAACCGTCAACTTGCCGATGCCATTGCGGCCGATCCTCGCTGGAGTCCGCAGGTAGAGGCGGCAAGCAGGGAGGTCGAGCGTGCGGCGGGTGATCTGCAGCGTATCACGCTGGAGCACGTCTTCGAGATGCGTGCAGGGCTGAAGCCCGATCACCGCGCTGCCTACGACAAGGCGCTGCTGGACGCACTGCGCAACGATTCCCCTTGAAAGCATGGCCTGAGCGTGACGATCGAGGAAGACAACAACTGGGCCGTCGAAGCTGCTGCGGGTGACCCAGCGGCATTCGCGCGCCTGGTGCGCAGGCACTCGCCGGCCATCACACAGATGGTGCGAGGCATGGGCGTTCCGGAAACCGACGTGGACGACGTCGTTCAGGAAACTTTCGTGTCGGCGTGGCGCGCGTTGGCTGAGTATGACCCCGCTCGCCCAGTGCTTCCGTGGTTGATGCGTATCGGAATCAACAAGGTTCGCGATACCCAGCGTTTCCGCCGCGTGCGTTACTTCCTATTCAAGGCCCGGCCCATCGACGATGAAGAGGGCCGGACGCTGGTATCGGATCAGGCCGGCCCGGAACAGAGCGCCAGTTCCAGCCTTGAACTCGCCAGCGTGATGCGCGTGCTCGACAGCATCGATCCCGCCTTACGCGAGGCACTGGTGCTGACGGCATTCGTCGGTCTGTCCCAGGTTGAAGCGGCCGCTGCGCTGGGAATCAGCCTGAAAACGATCGAAGGCCGCGTACTTCGCGCCCGGGCAAAACTGGCCTCGGCGTTGGGTCGTTAGAAAAAAATCTCCCAGATGTGAGGGGAGCGGCACACAGGCCGCGTAGTGCATGAGACGACCGCTGATGCGGCATCACTGCACTGGACCCCTGGATGAAGTACTCATTGCTTGCCTTGTCGACACTGCTGGCGCTGTTCGGCACATCGGTGGCGTGGGCCGCCGACGCGCCCACCTACGAAGATCTACTGGAACAGAGCAGGGCGCAATCGCCTTACCTGCAGGAAAAGCGCTTCGACACCGCAGCGGCCGCCGGCGATGCCCGGCAGGCCAGAGCATTGCGCAACCCCACTATCGACGGCCTTGTCGAGAATCTCAACGCACCCTTAAGCAATGGCAGCAGCCAGCGCCAGACGACCTACACCCTGACCCAGCCGCTGGAGATCTTCGGCCAGCGGAGCGCGCGTATCCAGGCGGGCGAGAAGGGCCTGCAGGCGGCCGAAGCTCGGCAACACCAAGCGCAGGTTGAGTTCTCGGCAGCGCTGGCGGTGGCCTACGCCGCTGCCGAGGCCAGCCTGATTCGCCGGGCAATCGCGCAGGAGGATGTGGAGCGCGCCGAGGGCGACCTGCGTGCGGCCAAGGCTCTGGTGGAAGCTGGCAAAGAGGCCAGCCTTCGTTCCGCCCAAGCCCAGGCCGGCCTGAGCGCGGCGCAATCGGCTGCTGCCAGTCGCGATGCCGAGACGACGGCTGCTCTTGAGCAGTTGTCGGTGCTGGCCGGCCAGACCGAGACGTACTCAGGTGTGGGCCAGTCCCTTCTAGAGCGCGACTGGCCAACGGTGGGCGCAACCGCAGGCGATGCCACGGCGGTGCTGACAGCCAAGGCGGACGTGGACGCTACCGAAGCCCAACTGCGTATCGAAAGGCTCAAGCGTGCGCCGGACCTGAGCGTGTCTGCAGGGCGTCGCAGCTTTGCAGCAGGTGGGGACGCGCTGGTCGTGGGCCTTTCGCTGTCCGTACCGCTGTTCGACCGCAACAGTGGCGGCATCAGCGCCGCCCGTGCCCGTACCGACGCGGCCAGGGCGCGATTGGACGCTGCGCGCCTGCAGAGCCAGGCAGATCGCGCTACCGCGTTGTCCCAGGTGGCTGCGGCGCGACGCGGCCTCGAGGCAGCTGCCGAGGGTGAAAAAGCCGCGGCCGAGGCCTACCGCATGGGCCGTCTGGGGTATGAGGCCGGCCGCACGCCCCTGGTGGAACTGCTGCTCAGCCGCCGCACGTTGACAGAAGCGCGGCTGACCGTGGTCGATGCGCGCCTTGCCCGGGTCCGTGCCTACGCATCACTTGCAATGGCCAATGGCCAGATCGTCTTCGGAGACCGTTGAATGAAGCGAAACACCCCTTCCGTGAATACTCTGGGCATGCTCGGCGTCGCCGCGCTGGCGCTTGGCGCAGGCTTCGGCATCGCCCGCCTTTCGCAGTCCTCCAGCGCGCCTGCCCCGGCAGACGCTGCGCCCACTGCCGCTGAAGATAACGGCGGCGTGCAGGTCGTTGCCATTCCCGATGCATATCTTGGAGCAGCCGGTATTGCCGTTGAGGCTGTCACCTCTGCCGACGTGGCAGCCAACATTGGCGCAGCAGGCTCCGTCGTTGCCATTCCGGGTGGTGAAGCCGTGGTGGTATCCAGGGCCGCAGGCAACGTGACCGAGGTGCTTCGCCAGGTGGGCGACAAGGTCGCCAAGGGCGATGTCCTTGCACGGGTCGCCAGCCCTGATGGCGCACGCATTGCAGCAGATCTGCGCGTGGCCAATGCCGGTCTTTCCCTGGCGCAGAAGAACGCCAGCCGGGACCAGTCGCTGTTGGCGCAGGGGGTGCTTGCCCGGCAGGAGGCCGAAGCCAGCCAAGCTGCCTACCTGTCGGCACAGGCCGAAGCGCAACGGGCTGCGCTGGTGGCTCGCACCGCCAACGTCGATGGCGGCGGCAGCGTTTCGGTGGTCAGCCCCATCGCCGGGACCATCAGCAGTTCCCAGGCCACACTGGGTGTATTCGTTGAACCACAGGCCACCCTCTATCGCGTCACCGGCTCGAACGGCGTGGAGGTGCAGGCATCGGTGCGCGCGGGTGATACCAGCCGGATCCGCTCCGGTGATCCTGCCACCATCGTGCGCTCTGACGGCACCGTGGTATCAGGCAAGGTCCGTTCTGTAGCGACGGCGGTGGGAGGATTGACTCGAGCTGCAACCGTGGTGATTACGCCGGAAAACGCTGGCGCCGGACTTGTCGTCGGTGACGGCGTGCAGGTGCGCCTTGTGGCGTCAGCCGGGCAGTCCGGTGGCATGTCCGTTCCCGAAGAAGCCGTGCAGAACATCGATGGCAAAGACGTGCTGTTCGTGCGCACGGAGAAGGGGTTCAACGCCCAGCCCGTGTTCGTAGGCGTGCGTAGTGGTGGAATGGCGCAGATCCTCTCCGGTGTTTCCGCAGGAACCCGCGTAGCAACCCGCAACGCCTTCCTGGTGAAGGCGGAAATGAACAAGTCCGGCGGAGACGAGTGATGATCGAACAGGTGCTTACAGGTGCCGTGCGGCACCGCTGGCTGGTGTTGTTCATCACGCTGGTGATCTCGGTCATCGGTGCCTGGCAGTTGAACATGCTGCCGATCGATGTCACCCCGGACATCACCAACAAGCAGGTGCAGATCAACACCGTCATCCCCACGCTCAGCCCGGTGGAAGTGGAAAAGCGGGTGACCTATCCCATCGAGACCGCGATGGCGGGCCTGCGCGGCGTTGCCAACACGCGTTCGTTCTCGCGCAACGGTTTCAGCCAGGTGACGGTCATCTTCGATGAAAGTGCCGATCTGTACTTCATGCGCCAGCAGGTCACCGAGCGCTTGACCCAGGCCCGGCCGCAGCTTCCCGAAGGCGCCGAGCCGCTGATGGGGCCGGTTTCCACTGGCCTGGGCGAGGTATTCCACTACAGCGTCGAGTTCACACACCCCGATGGCAAGGACGCGCCACGCAACGATGGCAAGCCCGGATGGCAGAGCGATGGCTCGTTCCTGACCGATCAGGGCGATCGCCTGGCCGATGACATGGCGCGCCTAGCGTACCTGCGCACGGTACAGGACTGGATCGTGCGCCCGCAGCTGCGCACGACGCCGGGCGTGGCTGACGTCGACAGCCTGGGCGGCTATGTGAAGGAGTATGTGGTCGAGCCCAATGCAGCCAAGCTTGCTGAGTATGGGTTCTCCTACACCGACCTGGCGAACGCGCTGCAGGATGCAAATCTTTCGGTGGGTGCGGACTACATCCAGCGCTCTGGCGAATCCTATCTGGTGCGAGCTGATGCCCGTATCCGTTCGGTGGATGAGATCGCGCGGGCCGTGGTGGGTAACCGCAACGGTGTTCCGGTCACGGTGGGTGATGTTGCGCGGGTGGTGATCGACGGCGAGCTGCGGCGAGGTGCCGCCAGTCGCAACGGCTACGAGACGGTAGTGGGCAGCGCGCTGATGCTGGTGGGCGCCAACAGCCGCACCGTGGCCGCCGCCGTCGGCGACAAGCTCAAGGAGATCAGCAAGACCATGCCGCCGGGCGTGAGCATCGTCCCGACGCTGGATCGCTCGCAGTTGGTGGTGGCGACCATCAAGACCGTCGCCAAGAACCTGACGGAGGGCGCGCTGCTGGTGGTGGTCATCCTGTTCGCGTTGCTGGGTAACTGGCGTGCGGCAGTGATTGCTGCACTGGTAATTCCGTTGTCCCTGCTCATCACCGCCATCGGCATGAACAAGCTGGGCATCTCCGGCAACCTGATGAGCCTGGGAGCGCTGGATTTTGGACTGATCATCGACGGTGCTGTGATCATTGTCGAAAACTCACTGCGACGATTGGCCGAGCGTCAGCATGCCGAAGGTAGAATCCTCACTCTGAGCGAGCGCCTGCACGAGACCATCGCGTCCTCCAAGGAGATGGTCCGCCCGACGATCTACGGACAGGCGGTCATCTTCCTCGTCTTTGTTCCGTGCCTGACGTTCCAGGGCGTGGAAGGCAAGATGTTCTCGCCGATGGTGATCACCCTGATGCTGGCGCTTGCATCGGCCTTTGTCCTCTCGCTGACATTCGTTCCGGCGATGGTCGCGGTCATGTTGAAGGGCCACATCTCCGAGAAGGAAGTGCGTGTAGTGGCGGCCACGAAGAGCCGTTACCAGCCGTTGCTGCGCAATGCGATCCGGCAACCGATGCCATATCTTGCCGGCGGATTGGGCGTATTGCTGGCCGGCGCGGTGGCGTTCTCCTTCGTCGGACGTGAGTTCATGCCGACACTGGACGAGCAGAACCTGAACCTGTCCTCCGTTCGTATTCCCTCCACCTCCATCGAACAGTCGGTAGCCATCGATCTTCCCCTGGAGAAGGCTGTGCTGACGCTTCCCGAGGTGCAGACCGTCTACTCCAAGGCGGGTACGGCGAGCCTTGCCGCAGACCCCATGCCGCCAAACGCATCGGACAACTACGTCATCCTGAAACCGAAGGACCAGTGGCCTGATGGTGTGAAGACCAAAGAGCAGGTCATCGAGCGCATCCGCGAGAAGACCGCGTTCCTGGTGGGCAACAACTACGACGCCACGCAGCCGATCGAGATGCGCTTCAACGAGCTGATCGGTGGTGTGCGCAGCGACGTGGCGGTGAAGATCTACGGCGAAGACCTGACGGCCTTGGCCACCAGCGCAGACAAAATTGCTGCTGTGCTGAAGAAGATTCCCGGGGCATCGGATGTGCGTGTGGCCCAGACCGGTGGCTTCCCGACCTTCGACATGGCGTTTGATCGCGCAGCGATCGCCCGCTATGGCCTGACCGTTAAGGATGTGGCTGATACGGTGTCGGCCGCGTTGGCCGGACGCCAGGCGGGCCAGATCTTTGAGGGCGATCGCCGCTTCGATGTGGTGGTTCGACTGCCCCGCGTCGACCGAAGTGATCTGGACGTCCTGGGTGCGGTGCCGGTCATGCTGCCGCCGGGGAATCAGGAAGGCAGCCCTTCGGTGCCGCTGCGTGAGCTGGTCAGCTTCCGCTTCACGCAGGGTCTGAACGAGGTGAGTCGTGACAACGGCAAGCGCCGGATCTATGTAGAGGCCAACGTAGTGGGGCGTGATCTGGGCAGCTTCGTGGACGATGCCAAGGTAGCGATCGCACAGCAGGTGCAACTGCCGACCGGCTCGTGGATCGAGTGGGGCGGGCAGTTCCAGAACCTGCAGGCAGCTACCCAGCGTTTGGCCATCATCGTGCCGCTGTGCTTCATCCTGATTGCCGCGGTGCTGTATATGGCCATCGGCAACGGGCTGTTGACCGGCACTGTGCTGACGGCCGTACCGCTGGCGCTGGCCGGTGGCTTCTTCGCGCTGGCCTTGCGTGGCATTCCGTTCTCGATCTCGGCAGCAGTGGGGTTCATTGCTGTTTCGGGTGTGGCGGTGCTGAACGGACTGGTGTTGATCTCCGCCATCAAGAAGCGTCTGCATGACGGCATGGAGCCGAACGAGGCGGTGGAGCAGGGTGCAATGGAGCGCGTCCGGCCCGTGTTGATGACGGCCTTGGTTGCTTCACTGGGGTTTGTACCCATGGCGATCGCAACCGGCACGGGTGCTGAAGTCCAGAAGCCGTTGGCGACCGTGGTCATCGGCGGCCTCATCACGGCAACCGTACTGACCCTGTTCGTCCTGCCGGCACTGTGTGGGCTGGTGCTGCGCAGGACTGCGCGCAGGAAGGCAGCGGGCATCGAGGACCCACTGCCGGCGCCGGAAACCGATTGAGTACGTTCCCTTCCACAGTTTCACGCCCGGCCCTGCGGATCGTTCTACGATCCGCAGGGTATTGGCATTTCTGCACTCCATTCCTCCGAGGACAGCCATGATCGAGGTTCTCCGTTTTCCGACCTTCAGGAATCTGTTCGCTGCCCAGGTGATTGCGTTGGTCGGTACTGGCTTGGCGACCGTGGCGCTTTCGCTGCTCGCCTATGACCTGGCCGGCGCGCAGGCCGGCCAGGTGCTCGGCACGGCACTGGCCATCAAGATGGTGGTCTACGTCCTGCTCGCGCCTATGTCCGGCGCGGTCGTGCCAGCCAATCTGCGTAAGCCGGTCCTGATCGGGCTTGATCTGGTGCGCGCGGCCGCGGCACTGTGCCTGCCTTTCGTGAATCAGATCTGGCAGGTGTACCTGCTCATCGCTCTTCTGCAGTCGGCATCAGCCTGCTTCACGCCGCTGTTCCAATCGACCATTCCGGAAATCCTCAAGGAAGAGCGCGACTACACCCGTGCATTGTCCTTGTCGCGGCTGGCGTATGACCTGGAAAGCCTGCTCAGCCCTGCGCTGGCGGCGGCCCTGCTGACACTGATCAGCTTCCATGGCCTTTTCGCCGGTACGTCGGTGGGCTTCGTCTGCTCAGCGCTGCTGGTCGTGGTCACGGCATTCCCCTTCGTTGCAGCCTCGCCGCGCAAGGAAGGCCCCTATGCACGGGCCATCCGTGGCATGCGTATCTATCTGAAGACGCCTCGACTGAAAGGCCTGCTGGCGCTGAACCTGTGCGCTGCCGCGGGTGGTGCGATGGTATTCGTCAATACGGTGGTGGTCGTGCGCAACGTGCTGGGCGGTGCTGAAGCCCAGGTCGCCTGGGCCCTGGCTGCGTTCGGCGGCGGCTCGATGCTGATGGCGTTGGTTCTTCCCAAGGTACTGGACCGCGTACCGGACCGTCGCGTGATGCTCTCTGCAGCCAGCATGATGCTTGCGGTGCTTACCGCCTTGGGGGTTACGTGGTGGCTGACGCCCTCCGCGATCGGCTGGCCCCTGGTGCTGTCCGGCTGGGCATTGCTGGGCATGAGCTACGCCGGCTTGGTGACACCAGGCGGCCGGCTGCTACGGCGCTCGGCAGAGTCCACTGACCTTCCTTTCCTGTTCGCCGCGCAGTTCTCGCTTTCCCACGTCTGCTGGCTGATTGCCTACCCACTGGCCGGTACCGTGGGGGCACGCCTGGGCATGCCGGTGGCGGTTCTGGCGCTCGCGGTGGTGGCCTGCGCGGGGCTTCTATTCGCCTGGCGTACCTGGCCTGCGAATGATCCTGACGCAATCACCCACCGACATGATGATCTCCCTGCGGACCACCCGCACATGCAGGAACACGCGCATACGGAACAAGGCCACTCGCACCGTTTTGTCATCGATGACAACCATACCCGTTGGCCCGGATGAACGACGAGTCACCAGAGATGCCCAGTAGCGCGCGCACGCTGAACACCCCCCCTTTTTCGTGTCGACTTTGATCCAGCAACACACTAGTCTTTGAGCATGACATCACTGCGCCGGATATCGAATGTGCGACTGCTCACCAGCATCTTTCTGATGCTGGTGGCGAGCATGTTCCTGCGCCCGGTGCTGAATCATCTTGGCGAGCTGCATGGTCTGCAGCACATGGTGCAGACCGCAGCCGAACATGGACATCCGCACGCGGGCGATCGTGATGCTGCAGATCGGGATCCTCTGCACGCGTCGGGCGGCCATGGCGTGCTGCACCAGTCCGATCTGGGCGGGTCACTTGGCATCCTGCTGGACGTAGCACTCCACGATCCAGCCATCGGCCGTGGTGCGCACCCCTGGCATCGCCAGGCAGCGTTCATTGCCCATCACTGCTCATCGTTGTTCAGGCCTCCCATCGTCGCGGCCTGATGCCGGGCGCATGTCTGCCGCGCTGCCTGCTTTCTGCGGGCGTGCGGCTGGCTTGCGGCTAGACGCATCGCAGTTCCCCTCTGTATTCCGGCCACGATCCGGCTGACTCCTGCGCCACCGCGCGGTAACGACGTGCATGCGTGCCCTGGCACACATCTGCATGGCGTTGCCGTGCGCCTGTGGCGGGGCGCGGCGCGGAGGTCCGTGGCATGTCATGTCACTCAAGAACTCCATCATGATCCCCAGACCACATTCCGGGTTATCCACCCGTACCCATCCCATGGCCATGCCGTCGCACTGGCCGCGCACGCTGCTCGCAGCGATAACCATGTTGCTACTTGTTTTCACTGCCGATGGTGCTCTGGCGCATGCCATCGCCGAGGGCGACAAGGGTTACATCCAAGAGATATCAGGGGTAAATCTGATCGCCTTCGCTTACCTGGGCGCCAAGCACATGGCCACCGGGTATGACCACATTCTGTTCCTGCTGGGCGTGATCTTCTTCCTTTACCGGATGAAGCATGTCGCGCTGTACGTCACCCTGTTTGCCATCGGTCATTCCACGACGATGCTGCTGGGTGTGCTCTTCAATGTGGGCATCAACAGCTATCTCATCGATGCGATCATCGGCTTGTCAGTGGTCTACAAGGCGCTGGACAACCTCGGTGCCTACCAGCGTTGGTTCGGCTTCCAGCCCAATACCAAGGTCGCGACACTGGTGTTCGGACTGTTCCATGGCTTTGGCCTGTCCACCAAGATCATCGAGTACGACATCTCCCCCGATGGTCTTCTTCCGAACCTGCTCGCCTTCAACGTCGGGGTGGAAATGGGGCAGATGCTTGCCCTGGGCGCCATCCTGATTGTGATGGGCTACTGGCGCCGCACCGCCAGCTTCTTCAAGCACGCCTACTTCGCCAACGCGGCAATGCTCTGCGCAGGTTTCGTCCTGATCGGCATGCAGCTGACCGGCTACGCCATTTCCTGAATCCTTGAGAGATCCCTACCATCATGTACAACAGCAAGCCCCTCGAAAGTGACCTCCCCAGCAGCCGCCAGCTGGCGCGCACTACCCTCATCGCCGCCGGCATCGCCGTCGTGCTTCTCATCGGTGTCGTGCTGCCTGCGGAACACGCCGTGGATCCGTTGGGTATAGGCCGAATGCTGGGTCTGACCGAGATGGGACAGATCAAGCAGCAACTGTCCGAAGAAGCCGCAGCGGATGCGGCCATGGATGCCCGGGCCGAGGAGGGCCTCGCCGTGCTCACCCAGGTCTCCACGCGGGATCGCCAGACAGTCGAAGTCACTCCCAAGCCGGCCGCTGCTTCGGCCTCAGCGCCCGCAGCCACGGAATGGCGTGACGAAGCCGAAGTCGTGCTGGCGCCCGGTCAGGGTACCGAAATCAAGCTTTCCATGAAGGAAGGCGAGCGTGCGACCTACACTTGGTCGGTCCAGGGCGGGGTGGTGAACTTCGACACCCATGGTGACGGCGGTGGTCGTGCGATCAGCTATGAGAAGGGGCGAGGTGAGGCGTCCGACCAGGGCGTACTTCTGGCCGCCTTTACGGGCAACCACGGCTGGTTCTGGCGCAATCGCGGCGAGGAACCGGTCACCCTGCTGCTGCGTACGGGCGGGCAGTATGAACAGCTGAAGAAAATGTAAGACCAGGCCAGGAGGGCGTGCCCGGGGCAGCCGGGTACGCTCCTCTGCAAACATTCGTCCTACCATCTCGACAAGGCCACGTGCCACATTTACCCTAGATCCCATGCGTCTTTCCGCCCGCCACCGTGTGCTCGCCCGCATCAGCCTTTTCGCGCTGATGCTGCTGAGTGTTGTGGCGCGGCCGATGGTGATCCAGCTGAGCGAACTGCATGGTCTGGAGCACGACATCGCCGCTGCGTTCGACCATGGGCATTCCCATCCGGCCGGAGCCAGTGACAACCTCGACGACGACCACGCCTCTGGTGCGCACAGCGTGCTGCACCAGGCAGACGCAAGCTTCGCAGGGAGCCTGTTCAATGGCCACCACCAGGTAGTCGCTCTCGCACTGAGCGCCGACGTGCCCGCATTGCGGCTGCTGCGCGTGCCTTTGGGTTATCCCGCCTCGCCCTTCCGGCCTCCGATCGTCTGACAACGCCTGCCGCGTCCGCGCGGCCTGTTCTGCTGCCTGCCTTAGCGGGCGGCAGCGCGTTGTTCTAACATCTTTCCGGAGGCTTCCGTGAAATTCCGTAGTGTGTGGGCGCTGGCCATTGCCGGCGCCTGCGGTATGGCCGTGCCTGGCCATGCCGCCGAAGTTCTGCGCCTGGAGGAAGCGGTCGCCCGCGCCCTGGGCAGTCATCCGAGCGCCGCAGCTGATGCCGCCCAGCTGGAGGCAACCCGCAGCCGTGCAGCCCGGGAGGGCCTGCCGGCGCCCATCATTCTGGGCGGGGAACTGGAGAACGTTGCTGGCAGCGGCAGCGTTTCAGGGATGGATGCCGCTGAGGCAACGTTCCGCGTATCCCGCCTGCTGGAACTCGGCGGCAAGCGCGCTGCGCGACAGGCATTGGGCGGCGCGGAGATCGACGCGGCCCAACGGGCAGGGGACGTGACTCGCGTAACCATCGCCACCCGAGCCGCAGGACGGTTCATCGATGTGCTGGCCGCGCAGGAGCATGTGGAACACGCGCAGGAGCGCATCGCGATGGCGCGCGCCCTGCAGCGAGAGGTCGGGCGTTGGGTCTCGGCGGCGCGCAATCCTGATTCCGACCTGCGAGCGGCAGAAATCGCAGTTGCCGACGCCGAACTCAAGCGCGATCAGGCGCTGGAGCGTCTGGAGTCGACACGCCATGCGCTCGCAGCTTCATGGGGTGCGTTGACGGTCGACTTTGGCGCCGTCGCTGGTGATACCTCGGTGCTGCCCCCCCTTGAGCAGTTCCAGGCGATGGCCGCGAAGCTGCCTTCGACACCTCAGCAACAGCTTCTTGAGTCCCAGGCAGGCGTGCTGACCGCGCGCCGTAACGTGGCGCTTGCCGCCGCCCGGCCAGATGTCAGCGTGGGCCTGGGCATTCGCCGGCTGGAAGCCACCAAAGACAGCGGATTGGTGATGTCGGTTTCTGTCCCATTGGGCAGCCGCAAGCGATCAGCGTATTCCGTTTCTGAAGTCGACCACGAGCTGTCTGCCCTCAGTGCCCGGCGCCAAGCGCAGGCCGTTGAACTGCAACAGGAACTTTTCGATATCTACCAGCAATTGCGGCAAGCGCAGCTGGAGGTCGAGTCGGTACGCGAACGCCAGCTGCCCAAGGCCGAGGCAGCACTGAAGCAGAGCCGGCGCGGCTTCGAGGAGGGCCGATTCTCCTATCTGGCGCTGGGCCAGGCGCAGAAGACCCTGTTCGACCTTCGCGAGCGCGAAGTTGAAGCCGCCGCCCGCTATCTCCGACTGCTGGTCGAGGCAGATCGCCTCACCGCCTCCGCTCTGGACATCCGCCCATGAACCGCTACGCATTCCTGATCATGTTCCCCTTGGTCCTTTCCCCCTGCGGCGGTGACAAAGCCGCGACCGAAGCCTCTACCGAGACAGCTGCCGCATCCGCCGACTACGAACGAGGGCCGAATCGAGGGCGCATGCTGCGTGACGGCGATTTTGCCCTCGAGATCACCGTTTACGAAACCAACACGCCGCCACACTTCCGTCTTTACGCGTATCGCAACGACAAACCGATTCCGCCTTCCGAAGTGCAGGCGAGCATGCAGCTCAAGCGTCTGGACGGCGAGGTCAATACCTTCAGCTTCAAGCCGGAGAACGGCTACCTCGTCGGCAGTGGGGAGGTCACTGAGCCGCACTCGTTCGATGTGGTGGCCGAAGCCACCGCAGCAGGCAAGTCCCATCGCTGGAACTACCCCTCCTATGAAGGCCGTACGCGAATCGAACCACAAGCAGCTAAGGACGCGGGCATCGTGGTGGAAGCAGCAGGCAGTGCCAGCATCCGCGACACAGTGACCTTGATGGGCAACGTGACGGTCAACACGGCGCGGCAAGCCGCAGTGAAAGCACGCTTTCCCGGCGTGGTGCGCAGCGTTGCAGTCGAGATGGGCCAGCGAGTCAGTGCGGGCCAGACTCTGGCCACGGTGGAAGGCAACGACAGCATGCGCAGCTATGCCGTCATCGCGCCGTTTGGCGGAATTGTGTTGGCGCGTAATACCAGCGTTGGGGACGTGGCGGCAGACAACACGTTGTTCGAGATCGCCGACCTCTCCGAGGTATGGGTAGACCTGCGGGCACTGGGCACCGACGCCGAGCGGCTTGCTGCAGGCCAGGTGGTGACGCTTCGCTCAGCCACTGGCGCCCATGAAACCCAAGGACGGGTGCAGAGCCTGCTCCCCTTGGCCAGTGCCGGCCAAAGCGTAGTCGCACGGGTCAGCATCCCCAATGAAGACGGCCGGTGGCGCCCGGGTATGGCCGTGTCGGCCGAGGTCGTGTTGTCCGAAACCCAGGTCCCGTTGGCAGTCAAGGAATCCGGGCTGCAGCGCTTCCGTGACTTCACCGTGGTCTTCGCACAGGTGGGCGACACGTATGAGGTGCGCATGCTTGAGCTCGGCAAGCGCGATGGGCAGCTGGTCGAGGTACTCGGTGGCCTCAAGCCCGGTACCCGTTATGTCAGCGAGCAAAGCTACCTGATTCGCGCGGACATCGAAAAGTCTGGCGCGAGCCACGATCACTGAGGGGCATCCCATGCTAGAGCGAATCATTCGCGCGTCCATCGCGCATCGATGGCTTGTGCTGCTGCTCGTGCTGGCGCTGTCCGGCCTGGGCATCTGGAACTACAGCAAGCTTCCCATCGACGCCGTGCCTGACATTACCAATGTACAGGTACAGATCAACACCGAAGCCCCTGGCTATTCGCCACTGGAAGCCGAGCAGCGCGTGACTTTCCCGGTTGAAACCGCACTGGCCGGGTTGGCACGTCTGGAGTACACACGCTCAATCTCGCGCTACGGCCTTTCGCAGGTGACCGTGGTATTCGAGGATGGGACAGATATCTACTTCGCCCGCCAGCAGGTTGCTGAGCGTCTGCAGCAGGCGGCCTCCCAGTTGCCCAATGGCCTGAAGCCAACACTGGGACCGGTTGCCACGGGCCTGGGCGAAATCTTCATGTACACCGTGGAGGCCGAACCAGGAGCTGAGAAAACCTGGACGCCAATGGCACTGCGTACCCTGCAGGACTGGGTGGTACGCCCGCAGATGCGGCACCTGAAGGGCGTGACCGAGGTCAACACCGTGGGCGGTTACGTCCGCCAGTTCCATATCACGCCAGACCCCCGCAAGCTGCAGGCCTATGGCCTGACCCTGCAGGACGTCATGGAGGCCGTTGCCCGCAGCAATGCGAACGTCGGTGCGGGCTACATCGAGAAGAGCGGCGAGCAATACCTGGTACGCGTGCCTGGGCAGGTTGCCGACATGGACGGCCTGCGCAAGATCGTGGTGGCCAATCGTGAGGGGCTGCCGCTGCGAGTAGGCGATCTTGCTGATGTCCACGAAGGCACCGAGCTGCGGACCGGCGCCGCCACCAAGGATGGCAAGGAAGTTGTGCTTGGCACGGCCTTCATGCTGATCGGCGAGAACAGCCGGGCCGTTGCCCAGCGCACCGCTGCCAAGCTGAAGGAGATCGACGGCACGCTGCCCGAGGGCGTTCGTGCACACCCGGTGTATGACCGAACCGAGCTGGTGGATCGCACCATTGAAACGGTGAAGAAGAACCTCCTGGAGGGCGCGCTGCTGGTCATCGCGGTGCTGTTCCTGCTGCTGGGCAATCTGCGCGCCGCGCTCATCACCGCTGCGGTCATCCCGTTGACCATGCTGCTAACGATCTCCGGAATGGTGCAGAACCGGGTATCGGCCAACCTGATGAGCCTCGGTGCGCTCGACTTTGGCCTGATCGTGGACGGCGCGGTCATCATCGTGGAGAACTGCCTGCGCCGCTTCGGTGAACGCCAGCATGCGCTGGGACGCCTGTTAACGCGCGAGGAGCGATTCTCCCTGGCCGCTTCGGCAAGCGCCGAGGTCATCAAGCCCAGCCTGTTCGGTCTGTTCATCATCGCGGCGGTGTACATCCCGATCTTCGCGTTGTCGGGTGTGGAAGGAAAGATGTTCCATCCCATGGCCTTGACCGTGGTAATCGCCCTCACCGGTGCCATGGCGTTGTCGCTGACGTTCGTGCCGGCTGCCGTGGCGCAGTTCGTCACCGGCAAGGTGTCCGAGAAGGAAACCAAGGTCATGCGTGGCGTAACCCGCCTGTATGGCCCTCTGCTGGAGCGGGCGGTCAGTGCCCGTAGGTGGGTGGTCGGCGCAGCGGTTGCACTTACCGTGGTGGCCGGCATCGGTGCCAGTCGCATGGGTACAGAGTTCATCCCCAACCTGGATGAAGGCGATATCGCCCTGCACGCGCTGCGCATCCCCGGAACCAGCCTTACCCAAGCCATCGGCATGCAACGCCAGCTGGAAGCTGCCATCAAGCAGTTCCCTGAAGTCGACGAGGTGGTGGCCAAGATCGGTACTGCCGAGGTGGCGACCGACCCGATGCCTCCGTCGGTCGCCGACACCTTCATCATGCTCAAGGATCGGGACCAGTGGCCGGACCCGCGCAAACCAAAGGCCCAGCTGATTGCCGAGCTGGAGAAGACCGTCAGAGCCATCCCCGGCAACAACTACGAGTTCACTCAGCCGGTGCAGATGCGCATGAATGAGCTGATCGCCGGCGTGCGCGCGGAAGTGGCGATCAAGCTCTATGGCGACGATCTGGATCAACTCGCACAGATCGGCAGCCAGATCGAGGACGTTGCCAACCGGATCACCGGCGCAGCGGACGTGAAGCTGGAGCAGGTCTCGGGCCTTCCGTTGATGACCATTACGCCTGACCTGGACGCGTTGGCGCGCTATGGCGTGGCAATCGACGATGTGCAGAAGACCGTATCGGTCGCATTGGGTGGGGAGTCCGTTGGCCAAGTATTCGAAGGTGATCGTCGTTTCGACATCGTCGTGCGGCTGCCCGAGAACCTGCGTCAGGACACGCGCACGCTGGAATCACTGCCTGTACCGGTGTCAGGTTCGACAGAGGCCGATGCTGATCGCGGTTTCGTTCCGCTGGGGCAGCTGGCCAAGGTTGAGGTGGCTCCAGGCCCGAATCAGATCAGCCGCGAGAACGGCAAGCGGCGTGTGGTTATCACCAGCAACGTCCGCGGACGCGATCTCGGCTCGTTCGTCGAGGAGCTGCGCGCCGCCGTCGGAGATGAAGTCCAGCTGCCTGAAGGTTACTGGGTGGAGTATGGCGGCACGTTCCAGCAGCTCATCTCGGCCAGCGAGCGGCTGATGGTGGTGGTGCCCGTAGTGCTGGTGATGATCTTCGGCCTGCTGTTCATGGCGTTTGGTTCGGGACGTGATGCCGCCATCGTTTTCAGCGGCGTGCCGCTCGCCCTTACCGGCGGTGTGGCGGCTCTGTGGCTGCGTGACATTCCGCTGTCCATCTCGGCCGGTGTCGGGTTCATCGCGCTTTCGGGCGTGGCGGTACTGAACGGCCTGGTGATGATCAGCTTCATCAAAAGCCTGCGGGAACAGGGTGTGCCTCTCCACCGCGCTGTCAGCGAGGGGGCAGCGGGACGCTTGCGACCTGTGCTGATGACTGCCCTGGTCGCCAGCCTGGGCTTCCTGCCCATGGCACTGAACGTCGGTGCCGGCGCTGAAGTACAGCGTCCTCTCGCCACGGTGGTCATCGGCGGCATCGTCTCGTCCACGCTTCTGACGCTGCTGGTGCTTCCTGCGCTTTACCGCCTCATCCATCGCGAGGGCGATACGTCCAAGGATGAAGCCGAATGACGCTTTCCCTTTTTCCAACGTTGAGGAACCTACGCTTGATTCCGTTGAACAGACCGTTGTCGTGGCTCCTCCTGCTGGCCGCGCTGTTGATTCCCTGGGCTGCGTTCGCCCACGGTGTCAGTGAGGGTGACCAAGCCTTCCTGGAGGACAGCACGGGCACCCAGCTGATTGCATTTACCTACCTGGGTGCCAAGCACATGGTCACAGGGTACGACCACCTGCTGTTTCTGTTCGGGGTGATCTTCTTCCTGTACCGGATGCGTGATGTCAGCATCTACGTGACCTTGTTCGCCATTGGTCACAGCACGACGCTGCTGCTGGGCGTGTTGGGTGGCTTCCACGTGAATGCCTACGTGGTGGACGCCATCATCGGACTGTCAGTGGTCTACAAGGCACTGGACAACATGGGGGCGTTCAAGCGCTGGTTCGGCGTGCAGCCCAACACCAAAGCAGCCGTGCTGATCTTCGGCTTCTTCCATGGCTTCGGATTGGCAACGAAGTTGCAGGATTTCACCCTGTCCGCTGACGGGCTGGTGCCCAACATGCTGGCGTTCAACGTCGGCGTGGAGCTGGGCCAGCTGCTGGCCTTGGCCGGCATCCTGATTCTGATGGGCTTCTGGCGTCGCCTGCCGTCCTTCCATCGGCAGGCCTACAGCATCAATACCGTCCTGATGTGTGCCGGCTTCGTGCTGATGGGCATGCAACTGACGGGCTACTTCGTTTCCTGACCTTTGATCGAGGCTTTCAATGTCCATTTCCATCAATCAGCAACTTCCCAGCACTCGCCGACTGCTCAAATCGACCGCGCTCGCCGTGGCGGTCGCTGGTGTGATTCTGATCACTACCGTACTGCCCGCCGAGTACGGCATTGACCCGACTGGCGTGGGTCGTGCCCTCGGTTTGGATGCGCTGGCCGCGAGCGGCGATTCCTCCGCATCTGAAGCCGTTCCTCAAACCTCAAATGGGCGCCCGGAAGCCATTGCGGCCTTGTCCGAGAAGGCCAAGGTCGCCTTCGGAGAGAACAAGGGGCAATCCCTTGATCCAGCGGCTGTAGGTTTTGGTTCTGGCGCGCTGCGTCAGGACACCATGACCATCGAAATCGAGCCAGGCAAAGGCATGGAGCTGAAGTCCCACATGACCACGGGTGCAGGAATGCTGTTCCGCTGGACATCCAGCGCTCCGGTTGCCGTGGACATGCATGGCGAGAGACCTGACGTGAAGGGAGCCTGGACCAGCTACGCCGTAGAGGGCGCCCAATCGAAAGCAGAGGGGACTTTCATCGCTCCCTTCGATGGAACACATGGCTGGTATTGGCAGAACCGAGGTACCTCGCCGGTGATCATCACAATCGAACTGAATGGCTATCAGGCCGACCTGTATCAGCCGTAACACCCCCGGCATTCCGCCGGAACCAACCCAGGAGTCAATCCATGAAACTGCGTTATACGTTCGCTGTATGCCTCGTTGCCGGCCTGACATGGTCCTCAGGCGCATCTGCCCACGATCCTGCCTTGCATGCCGATCCGGTGCCGGCCGCCGCGCCACAAGCTAAGCCAAAGACGTGCGAGCAGCTGGCTGATCGATCGAAGTACAAGGTTGATCTGAATGACTCTCAGACCAAGGCATTGAAGGAGCGTTGCGACGCCGAGGCGGCTTCGGGCGCTAAGAAGAAGTAAGCGGTGGGCAATGTGGCCCGGCTGTAAGTGTCGGGCCACATTGATGCAGAAGTCGCAGTGCAGGCACCGTGTGCTGGGACGTCCGTTTCTGGCCGAGATCGGACATTGCCCGCCTCGTTGAGCCGTACGCCTTGGCTGCTTAGGGTCTCTTGCACTCGGTGCCGATCTGCTCAGTGAGAACTGTCAGGGACTGCTGGAATGCGGCGGCGAATTGCTGGCTGCCCTCCCTCTCGTGGCTATGGGCGATCGAGGGGAGCAGTCTGGTCCACGTGTCGAGCAGAATCACCGGGTCTTGGTGTGTTAGAAACGAAACCCGCAACCCATACTCCATTGCTTTGAGGTAGCCGCGGTGCATCTCAAGTGCGGCCTCGCAAGCGTGGAGGCGCTCAAGGATTTCTGTGATCTCGGAGGTCATGGCAGTCTGGACAGGCAAGGGGTGGGAAGGCGATAGTTTGCGAACATCTGGACGAGTCCGCCATGAGCATCCTCAACCTTCTGCTCACTCGTGATCACCTTGTCGTCGCCGTGGATACCTTGGCAGAGGATGCTCTCACAGGGGCACATTCCGCCGGGGCAAAGCTGCTGCTGATCCCTCAGCACAACCTGATGTTTGCTACGCGAGGTTCTACGCAGTTCTTCCTTCGCATTTATGAGCTGGCGCTGCAGGCTAGCTACCGCGCAGATTTCACAATGGAACAGTTATCTGCCGAGCTGGGGTTGGTGGTGGACCAGCTGTGGCCGAACTACGAGAAGGCGGCAGCCGAGGCAGGATTACCGATCGAGCAGCTCGGGACCGAGTTGGTGTTTGGTGGCTGGTCGTCGAAGAGCGACCGGATGATGGCCACGGCATATGCCAAGAGCGGCAGCCAGCACCCTTGCGTGGTCCAGCCGATCCGGGGGCAGCTGGCCTCACCAGGCGAACCGCTCCGGGCCGTGATTCCTAGCATGGCCCAGAAGGATCTGCTGGCCCACGCACGCCTGCAGGCCAGCTACCTCAATGAGCAACTTGGCCGGCGAGTGGCGGGAGGCCGGTTGCTGGCTGGGTTCTTGCAGAAGGGACAGGCCGTGCTCAAGGATCTTGGAGAGATCTAGGTCGTTGGCGGCAATCCGGCTAACGCCAGAATCCGCCCGCCCCTTATTTCTCTTCTCCGCGGGACCAGTAGGCTCAAGGCTAGTCGTGGATAAGAAAGATCTATCGGGGGAGGGGGCTATCGTCTTCTGACCGAAGCCGGGCATTGGTCAGTCGCCCGATACTGACTTGCGCCGGCTGCTGCCGCGCCCTCTCCTAACGCGACGATCCTCAGCAGCGACACGTTGGGGTTGGTCTTATCAGAAGGACAGGAAGCTGATCAGTGCTTCCCTAGAGGTGATGTGAGGCAGATGCCCAGTTGTGCAGGAACTCCTCTTGCTCCAATGTCTCAACGGCACCAAGGCGTACCATTCTCACGCGCCTGATCGCATCCTCGCTGCTCAGGGAAGTCTTGGTGCTGAGGAGAAGCATGCAGGCGACAGTGCCTGCTCTGCCAAGTCCGCCCTTGCAATGGACGACAACCCGTTTGCCGTTAAGTAGCGCGTTGCAGATGGACGTCTCCAACTCCTTCCATCGCTGGAGGAACCCGTAATCGGGCGCGGCGCCATCCACGATCGGCAGTCCGTACCACCGTAGACCATGGTCTGCTGCACGCTCTGGCAGAGCGGCGATCTGAAGATCCTCGAACTCCCAAGGCTCAATTAGACTGATGAGATGACTTGCGCCCCATGAACTTATAGCTTGAAGGTCCATATCCAAGTCTCGCGACCACGATCCGGTCATAGCTGTGACTTGATGCTTGCCAGGCGCGAACGTCACCCCGATGGCCCCACCGCAATGGCCAACCGGGAGAGTCGCAATCTGAAGGGGGTGGGAAAGACTGGTTCTAGTCACGCTGACTCCGGCGATTGAATGGCGCGCTCTGTCATGCAGAGAACCTAGACGTGGCTTCGTCTGCGGCTCTGGCGCGATGGCTTCGATTGATGCTTAGTCAGGCGAGCTAGAAAGCAGCGACACTCTCTCCCCGATGCGTCGCTGGGCGGCCTGCAACCCACTGTCATCAGCAAGGTACGGTGATGCGAATAGCGGGGCCTCAACCCAGAACTTGTGTTGACCCCGGTGGATGTAGGGGCGGTGGTCGTCAAGCAGCAGAGCTTGGCCAAGTAGTGGAGACACGAATCGAAGGTCCTTGGTAGGCCCAGTCCATTCGACGTAGCGGACCCCTGTGAACCAGCCAGGCACATGGCCTTCCTCAGCCAGAAGTAAGGCGATTCTTAGCGACATATGCCGAGATACCGTTGTGAAAAGCACAACCTCATCAAAGGTGGTTCTAGCATAATCTAGGAAATCCCGAAGTCCTGGTCGAGGAATTTGGCTGACCGCATTGGAGATCAGGGTTCCCTCGAGATCGAGGGCGAGGATACTGGGGCGCATGCGATAGGAGCCTATCTACGTTTGAGTGCGTCGTAAGAGACGCGATCTGAGTCCTGGCCCCTCTTGCTGCCGAGCCAGAATAGGAGGGGCGAGCCAGTAGTCGTCGCCAATAGGCAGTAGGCACTCCAACGCGACATCGACCATCAGCGGTCGCCGCCATGCAGGGTCCGGCAGAAAGCAGTAGTCAGACTTGCTTAGCGTTCCTGATGCTTGCTTGCGAGATAGCCAATCTGCTCGACCGCGTATCTCGCGGCTCAGCACGGTCAATGCTGCGGATTCGTCGCCGCCGGTGCTTAAGAACTCACTCGCAGCTCCCCGGACTGACGACCAAAGCACGTATCGCTTGCGTCCCAAACTCAGCTCACGCCATTCTCTTTCCTGTACACATAGGATCTCCTCGGCGTGTTGAGTACGGATCCGATGCTTGCGTAGCAATGACACGAGATAGGCAGCAGCTTCGCGGTCGGAAAGCTGACGCCAGAGCCACTGTCGGTCCTGTGCTCCAAGCGAGGGGCGCCATGCTCTAAGTGCATGGGTTAGTGAACTACTCAGGTCGTCAGGCAGCTGACTGCTCTCCCGATAGCTCCAGCTAATAGGGTCGTAAAGAGATCGCCTTGTAGAGCCATTTGACGAGCTCGTCTCAGCTAGGACCCCCGCTGTCTGAAGGAACAGCAGCAAGTGCTGCGCAACTGCTGTGTCAGCGGCCACAGGTGCGGAAATCGAAGTGGAGCGCTCGAGCGCACACCACGCGCACGCGTAGAACGGCCCAAGCGATACTAGCAGCGCATCGAGGTCTGGCCACGGAGGGATGAGGGTCTGTTGGTCACGACCATAGATCACTCGATCCCCGGCAGTTCAACCGGCTCTGATGCTAGCAAGCCACCGGAAAGTCGTCTACACAATTTTCATGTAGTGCCCGGCTCGGCCATAGATTTCGTTCCGCTCCTCCAGGCGGACCTGATGGCTACCAAGACGATCTACCAAAGTGCGTACCTTCGGTTGGTCGGCCTGCTCCGCGAGCGACGTGAGTCGTTGGGTATCAGTCAAACCCGGCTAGCCGCTCATCTGGGGTGGCCTCAGCAGCGAGTCTCTTCCGTTGAGTCTGGGGCCCGGCGCTTGGACGTATTGGAGTTCTGCCTCATCGCCGCTGCCTTGGGGTTCTCTCCGGCTGAGGTCTCTGATCAGGTCATGAAGATGCTACAGAGCGTGCGCGGCAGCCAGATTAAGGACCGGCACTAGCGAGCGACGGTGGTGATTGCGTCAAGCCAGATGATTCATGTGGGCTCTTTCTGCGGGGGCCACCTGTGAAGCGAAGAACCTTCTTGGTTGAGCTGCTGCCAACGTTCGGCCTTGTCTGATCAATGACTGTTCTGGTTCGAGTTGCCTCGCGACCAATACGGCATGCTCATTGCTATGCAACCGCAACCAGCCGACTCAAGGTAGCTGGCTGCCGGCATAGTGCGTGCACAGTTTAGAGGGGGCCCCATTCCGTTCGTCTCCAGTGCTCACGGACCGCGGCAAGGTCGATTAATTGGCCGCTGCACATCAGTGCCAGCGCGATAGCACCATTGAACGGACGTCCGGTATTCGGCCGACGTATCCAGCCATCGGCGTGTCGCTGATCGGAAAAGTGTTGTGCAGTGCAGCGTGAATGCCAATCAGGTAGCTCACGCGCTCAAGCGTCTCTGGCCGGGTAGCATCGGATGCGCTTGAATATGCGACAGCAAAGGCGATCTCAACCGGCTGCCAAGGAGCGCGCTTTGCTCTTGATCGGTCAAGGACCATGCCATCGCGATCTGGCGGAAGGTTTGGCGAGCGGCTTCCGCAAGTCTGACCACCTCTGCATTAGAGAGTTCGCCCATGGTAGCTGCCCTTAAGGTCGCTTCCCGCCATGCTACGCCGGTTTGAAGGATCCAGAGCCATCATGGATGGCGGGCGTGGTGGGCATGGCGGGCATGGCAGGTATGGCAGGTATGGCAGGTATCGAAACAGTGCCCAGCCGGACACCAATGAAGCTGCTGGTGCCGGGATGAGTCGTACAATGGCAAGGAACGATACGGAGATCGGGCTTGACTGGAGACCTGTACCTGAAGGCGATTCTTACGAGAGAGGCCGTCGATACGTCCTTGCTCTCCCCTGCGTTCTTAGCGAGGGCAACGCTGACCCCGGTGATCAATGCCTGGGGCGGTCGGTACGTGCAGTCAGTAACTCCAAGCGGATCCTTCGCGAAGGGGACAGCCAATAAGAGTGGCACTGATGTGGATCTCTTTATTTCCTTGCGTCCTTCGACTCCCGATAGTCTTAAGCAGATCTACCTGACGCTCTTCAACGCTCTGACAGATGCGGGCTACGTTGTGCGTAAGCAGGATGTGTCTCTGGGCATTCGGGTGGCTCAGATTGATGTGGATCTTGTGCCTGGGAAACAACAAACGGCGCTCACCACAGACTATAGTCTCTATCGCAGCCGGGCAGATACTTGGACGAAGACCAACGTTCAAACCCACATTGACGTAGTACGCGCGGCCGGCATGCAGCCTGAGACAAGGATCATCAAGCTCTGGCGGGATCAAAACAGGTTGGACTTCCCATCGGTCTACCTTGAGTTGGTTGTGATCCGGGCGTTGCAGCTCAATTTCTCCGTTAGCTTGGCCGAGCGCGTTCTGGTGGTGCTTCGCTTCTTGGCCAATAGTTTCGTAGCCGCTCGGGTTACAGACCCCGCTAACGCGAACAACGCGATCTCTGATGATCTTACGTTTGCAGACAAACTTGCGATTGAGCGCGCCGCTCAGGTTGCGCTTGCGCAAGAGACATGGGGCAGCATCGTCCAATGAATCAGCCATCACTTCCCAACCTTCTGGATCACTTGCACGAGCAGGTGGAGGCCGCGCTCAGAACTGCCCGCCTTGCGTTGCATCACCCCACCGACAAGGGAGATGCAAGTGAACAGGTCTGGATCGATCTGCTAAGCAGCTACTTGCCCAAGCGGTACGTGGTCAGCAAGGCCCACGTTGTGGATAGCGAGGGGAACTTCAGTCAGCAGATCGACGTGGTTATACACGATCGCCAATACTCCCCATTGGTGTTCACCTACTTGGGGGTGCACTACGTTCCTGCGGAGAGTGTGTATGCGGTCTTTGAGGCCAAGCAGGTAACGAGCGCGGAGACTATCGGCTATGCGCAATTCAAGGCAGAGAGTGTGAGGCGCCTGATCAGAACCACCATGCCGGTGCCTACAGTCGATGGTCCCAAACCAGCGAAGGAGCCGGCTCGCATTCTCGCCGGGTTGCTGTCATTGAGCTGCCCGTGGGTGCCACCGCTGGGACAGACCCTGGCCGACCATGTTCTTGGTCAAGCCGGGAATAGACAGCTGGATATGGGCTGTATTGCAGATGCGGGTACGTTCTTCATGAACGATGAAGGCGCGCTCGAACGGCAGGCTGGGCCGCGGGCAACCACAAGGTTCTTGCTTGAACTGATGGCTAGGCTGCAGGAGCTCGGAACGGTACCGATGCTCGACATTCGTAGCTACGCCAAACACATCCCGTAGATTGGCAAGGGAATGCCTGCCGCTGGGGCATGCGGTCACAATGGCGCAATCTGCGCACCAGGCTTTGGGGGTTTCTCTCCTTGGCGATGAATGCTCCTTCATCGTGCATGCCAGCGTAGCGGTTGCCTCGCACATGCTCTGGCCATAGCTGTCCAGGAGGGCCACAAAGTCCAAGTGAGGATCAACTTCGTCGGCGGGCCCGATGTCGGCGTACCAATCAAAACGAAGTCCTTGCTCCATGCCTTGGCGAAGGCGAGCGGGTAGCTTTTGAGCAGATTCCCAACGCTGGAAATGCCAGTGGCAAAGTTGCCCAGCGCGAAGTCGCGAATCGCTGTGTGTCCTGCCTAGGGGTAGACCCAGTAGCTAAGGCGGACTCCATGAGGAAGACCGGAGTCGGGGTTGAAGAGGTGCCTGCTGAGGCGCTCGTCGTTCCTTCCGCGGCCTACGGAGCAGATGTGCCCGAGGATTCCTCGAACTACCTGCTGTGGGCGTATCCCCATTGATTGATAGTAGGTAGCATTTTGGCGATCGGTAGGGTCTGCGTCGTACCACCGGTGGGGGAGAGGTCGAGTGGTTCCCTTCACCTCATGGGCTACTCGACGGCGCAACACCGGCCGCGGAACTGACTAATAATTTTGCCGGCGTGCTTCGGGGTGCTCGTACCTAGTGCGAAATCGATGATTGATGGGCAGCTGCTGTGACGACGCTGAGTGGTCCAAAGCGGCCGATAGCTGTGACGCGTGGGTCGGCATCTTGTGATGGGCTCCGACGTTACGAAGTACTGTATGGATAAGCCCAAGCTCGCGTCCAACGGTCATTCAAAGTGAGGAGCAGGGCGCGACCTCAATGTGTATTTCGATGGTGAGTTTAGCCACGGCACATGGCAACACCGTAGTAGCTTCCGGGCAGATCCCCGAGCGCAGCGAAGAGTGTTCCGAACAGGGCCATTGTGAAGCCGGTCTGATTGATGTGTTGGCGAAGTGTTGTCCCGTCGCTCAGCTCATGGCAGACCTTTGACTGATCAGCCGCAATGTATCCCTGCACAAGAACTGACAATCCGATGTAAATCGCTCCGATTCTCTGCGGCCAGCACAGATCACCGAACAGTCTCGCTACTAGTACGCAAACTAGCGGCATTCCGAAGGCAAGCAGAAATGCGAGGGGAATGATGTACTTTCGGACGGGCTTGGTTCCTGGAATGCTCACGGCAATAGCTAAGATTACTCAGTGACCCCTTTGGGGGCTGTGGCAATCATAAAGTATCCGTCGCGACTGCTCGGTGCTCTTTGCCGTCTGCCGTGAAGAACTGGTCGGCTCGATTGGTCATCCCTGACGACCTAAATGCCTATATGGTGAGATTCCTCACAAAAGCTGCCACCAGTTGGAACCGCGCGGGATACTGCACGCTGCGCGCCGCGCGGGCGATGCGGATGTGGCCGGACTCCAGCGGCTCGCGCAGGGTTTCCAACGCGCTTCGGTTCCACTCTGGAAGCTCATCGAGGAAAAGGACACCGTGATGGGCCAGCGAGATCTCACCGGGGCAGGGTGGGTTGCCGCCACCCACCAGCGCCGCCGCACTCGCACTATGATGCGGCGCTCGAAAGGGCCGCTGCCGCCATCGTCTTGGGTCCAACCCTTCGCCACTCACCGATGCAATCGCGGCCAGCTGCAGCGCCTCAGTCTCTTCGGTATCCGGCAACAGACTGGGCAGGCGCGAGGCCAGTAGTGTCTTGCCGCAGCCAGGGCTACCGATCAGCAATAGATGGTGCCCACCCGCAGCGGCGACCTCCAATGCACGCCGCGCATGCGCCTGCCCGCGCACGTCGGCCAAATCGGGCAGTGGCAGGGGCGTCGTGTCCACGCGCTCCACGGGTGGCAGCAGGCGCGGATTGCCAAGCCCCGCGCAGCATTCCAGCAGGGTACGGGCCACCCGCACATCGGCGTGCTCGGCCAGAGCAGCTTCTGCGGCATTGCCCGGCGGCACCACCAGGATGCGTCCGGCTTCGGCCGCCGCAATCGCCGCCGGCAGCGCGCCGGCCACCGGCCGCAGTTCACCGGTCAGGCCAAGCTCGCCCAGGAATTCGTACTGCAGCAGCGACTGCGGATCGACCTGGCCGCTGGCCGCCAGAATGCCCAGCGCGATGGCTAGGTCGTAGCGGCCGCCCTCCTTGGGCAGGTCGGCAGGCGCCAAGTTCAGAGTGATGCGGCGCTGCGGAAAGTCGAAGCGTGCGCAGAGCAGGGCGGCACGGACGCGCTCGCGAGATTCGCGCACGCTGGTTTCGGCCAAGCCCACGATCTGAGTGACAGGAAGGCCGCCAGAGAGATGCACTTCCACCCGCACCAGCGGGGCATCGACCCCGGCGCGGGCGCGACTGTGGACCAGCGCCAGGCTCATGTGTGGTTTCCTGCAGAGGGGCGCTTGATGGTGCGGCGGCGGTGCGCCGATCACCATCGGAGTACTCCGGCGGTGTATATAGGATTTGTCCGGCCAGCCACTACGTGTGGTTCAGTCGTCGGGACGACGTCAGATATGTCGTTCGGCAGACCTCATCAACTCAACAATGTTGTCGAGGAGGGAGATCGGAAGGTTGCGCGATGCCGTCAACATGTGGGCTTCCATCTGCAGGCGCATACCTTCAGGCTTCCCACCATCGGCGATGGTGTTCCCCGTAATCAGCCAAGATACGCTCACGCACGTGACCCTGCTCAACGCATGCAGATGGTCGATAGACGGCACGAAGCCTAGTTCGCGTTCCCAGTGGCCCACCGTCGCCCGGTTTACGTTCAGGGCTTTGGCGAGATCGGTTTGAGATAGCCCGTTGCTGATACGCGCAACGCGGATCCGGGCGGACAGTGAATCAGTGCGGAACTCCATGAATACTCCCCTTCCTATGCTCCCTTGCACAGGGCGTGCGGGGAAGTGTGTGAGCGCCAATACAGATCGTCAATTCTGTAGCAGTTCTACATATGTCGGTTCTCGCACGAATATCTTCTTGAATGCGCTGAGGACGCTGCTTCTGACACGTGGCGATACGGGATGAACGCCGCGTCCTCCCTATCTTTGGCCAAGACGTTAGCGACAGTGACGTCCTTTCGGGGCCAGCACGCAAGCGCAAATTCAAGCACTCGATTGGTGATGGTTGCCCTCTGCACGTAGTGAAAGCTGGGGCACAACCGCCCGCGCGCGGCGGAAGCTGTGCGCGGCACAGCAGCGAGGTTGCAGCTGGATGCCGGCGGGCCGTTGAATCAAGTTGAGCCACAACGCTGATCACGTTCGCAGCTCAGAAGATCAAATGCCCACCATTACATGGAGTAAAGAAAAATGACCCAACGCACTGCTGTAAAGACTCTCTCGTCCCTCACGCTGATCATTGCGGGTGTCGCGGCAGCAGGTTCGGCTTCTGCTGCTGCATCGAACGGAGATTTCGCCAATGACATTGCGGCGTCGACGTCCATCCAGGCGGATATGCAGTCTCTGAGCATCAGTGAGTTCAGAGACGAAAAATCCGCGCTTCTCGCAGATGGGCACCATCACTCCGATTCATTCGGATCCCATCACCATCATGACACGGCGAGCAAGCAGATGGCATTTGCTTCGCGCATTGCCGCGGATTCCCGATTCGACGTCTGAAGAGAGAGGGGCGGGGATCTCTCCGCCCCTTGCACGTGAATCACTGTCATGCAGAGCCTATGGAGGCCGGAGGTGGCTTCTTGTCTTCGGCCTCAAAGTGGATTTGAAGGGTGGATAAGAGCTGCCAGAAGCAAGTGGCGAGGACGGCGATCACCACATGGAGTAGGAGAATGAGTTCGATGGCCCAGGCCCAACCGCCAGATGTAAAAAACCCGATCTGCCTGATGGAAATCGCAGATGCAACAGAAAGCATGGAGTCGGTCGTCGAGGGCATCCTCTGGTCAAGACTCCGCAGGATGAGAGCGCGACTTCAGGAAGTGCTTGCCGACCAGCAGTACGGGGCCATGGCTCGTGTCATGCACCAGATGTACCAGTCAATCGGTGCCGATCACCAAGCCCGCGTACTGCTCAGTTCCGAGTTCTGTGAGCAGTATCTGTGCCTGGAGTCCGCACGGAAGGGTAGGCTGGAGGCGGGAGCCGACGAGCAGGAGAGGGCGGAGGAACAGGCCCGCGCGCTTGGCGCGCTGCACGACATCATCGCTCGGGAGAAGTCGATCGCCGAACTGGCACAGGGACGGACAGGCAGGTACCTGAGGGAGGCGCGGCAGTGGCAGCTCTACAGTCCAGTTGGAGACTGCGTTGCGGAAAAGGATGCCACGGGCGTGTGGACCCTTCGGCAGTTGCCGAAGCTGGGTGACTGTATCGCGTTGGATCTTGAGAGCCCACCGGCGCGGCATCATGAGCCACGCTCTGGAGTGCTGAGCCAACCGTGCCTGCCGCTGACCGATGCGGAGCGCGAGCATGTCTCGCGAAAGCTGTCAGACGCACTGGCGGCGATCGATAGTGCAGAACCCATGTACGGCCTTCTCATCCGCAACTTCGTCCGGCGGATCACCGTACGCAAGTCGGCAGACGTCACCTCCGATGAAGCCGGGCGCTACGGCTCGGAGCATGTGCCGAGGCAGCCGGGTTCCATTCGACTGCTGAACACGCATAACCCTGAACTTCTGGTTGAGGCATGCATGGAGAGCATCATGCATGAAAGCACCCACAACTATCTGGCCGCATGGGAGCTGGCGAACGGATTCTTCGTTGCCAATGACTACCAGCATCGTGTCGTATCTCCCTGGTCCGGGAATCCCATTCCCAACTCCTCCTACATCCACGCTGTCTTCGTCTACTACGTGTGCCACCGCTTGCTGAAACGTCATCTTGAAGTCTCGCCGGACCTGGGTGAAACCGCCAAGCGCCACGTCCAACGCAGGCTGGCCGTCTGCGCTGCCGGCTTCCTGATCGAGCAGGATCTCAGTGGTCGGTTGATGACCAAGGACGCCATCAATAGTGAGGTTGGGCAGATGATCGATCGAATGCAGGCCGAAATGAAGCGGCAGTATCGCTATGGGGAGTGGCAGCAATGAGCAGAACGGTCGTCATCCATGCGGATCACCTTGATCCTGTCGCCCTGCGGGCCATGGCTACAGGTGTCCCTGCCATGCACATTGATGAACTGATCCCGGTAATGGAGGGCCAACCCTGGCCCGAAGTACTCCGCTTGAGCCCAGGTGCGCATCTCGAGCGTCTGTTCCGCGGAGCCAATGTGGTGAATCGGGTCTTCTCACTGGCAGGAACGCAGATCGAACAGTTTCTGGCCGAGCGCGGAGTGGACGCCCGCTGGTTCCATATCCGCCTGCAGCCGCTTCTGGCGCTGGGGGTGAGCCTCTGTCACGACACGGGCACGCGCGGTGTGTCCCGGTGCCTGGCTCCATTGAACGTGCAGTGGTTTGAACTCGAACGCGCTCTTCCAGGCGCGAACACGCCTGACTTCGCCTACAGTTTTGGCTACGAAGAACCAGACCTGTCCCGCATCGAAGACCCCATGCAGAAGTCGGTATGGTCACTTTTTGACTGGCGGCAGGAACGGCAGCTTGATGATGAAGAGCGCCGCAGACACCAGTTCCACGTTTCCAGGCCGAAGGGCGTCCCCGTGGTTGCGTGGTTCCTTGGGCGGGACTGCAACGGAATCCACTTTCCCCGTGAAAGCATTGAGGTCGATGGTGGTGTGTGCGAGCAACTAACGCGAGCGGCCGCACACGCCTTCCGATCCGAAGCGGGAGAGATGCTCCTGTACGTGACGGATGAGGCGGTAACCTTCCATGCATTCTCGCCTTACCTTCGTTCCGTCGCGGCCGATGCGGCTGTGCAGGATGCGTTGGATGCGTGGTTGCTTGCCGGCAACGCCGGAGGTGTGAATGCTGCTTGAAAAGCTGAGCTCGCTGCGCGAGTCCATGGGCTGGGTCTACGGAAGCGAGGATCTGTGCGTACTGCTGTACAGCTTGGTCAAGCGGATGCGCCCACGCATCGTGGTTGAACTGGGTACCGGGTTTGGCGTCACTGCGGCCTGGATGGCCGGTGCGCTGCGGGAGAACGGTGGCGGTGTCATTCACACCTACGACAATGGCTCGCACTTCTCCAGCGAGCCAGGCATCAGGTTTGTGGAGGGCCTGCAGGGGCCGTTTGCCGATCTGCTGCGGGAAAAGGCGCAGGACTATCCTGCTTTCCTGAAGCACGTATTCCAGTGGGCCGGGGTCGAGAATCACGTTGTCTCCAACTGGCAGGAAATCGGCTTTGCCGATATTGCCCGGGCCCCCGCCTTTGACGGCGGAATTGACATGGTCTTCTCCGACTTCAATCACTCCCAGGACAGCATCCAGGCCTTGCTAGCGGCGTTTCTGCCGCGCATGGCGGAAAGCGCCTCGATCTTCATCGACAGTGCCTCTACCCAGCGGCTTGGTTACCTGACCCTGGAAGCCGTTGTGGACGCCCTGAATCAGAACAAGATACCCAGGGCGTTCATCAAGGATCGCAGCGAGAAGGGCATCGAAGCGATCCTTCGGATCGTCCAGCGCTCGCGCTTCCGCCTGATGCATCTGCTGGAAGCCCGCGACAGGGCGCAGAACAGCACAGCGTGGATCTCGATTGAACCGGTGGACGTGATTCCGACTGCGGCCACATTCCTGCATTAGAGAGACGTATATGTTAGGCCATTACTTTGCGCTGGCCCGCACAAGGCTTCTGAAAACCAAGGGAATGAGCGCCGCGCTGATCCTGGCGCTGGGGTTGGGCATTGGCGCGAGCATGACGATGTTGACCGTCGTGCGGACAATGACGTGGGATCCACTGCCGGGGCGAAGCGAGCATCTCTATCACCCCTTCATCGACGCACTCCCCACCTCCTACGACGTCAGGCCTGGCATGGACCCGCGGGTGGCCCTTACCTGGGTAGATGCCCAGAACCTGCTGCGGCAGGCCCCGGCCTCCCATCAGGCCGCGCTGGCATCTGCTCGTCTATTGGTGGATGCGCAGCGCAGCGTGCAGATTCCATTCTTCACGCAAGGGCAGTATGTCACTGCGGATGCGTTTGCCATGTTCGGCATCCCAGTGGTGCAGGGCAGGGCCTGGACGCGTGAAGATGATGCTGCCCGCGCCCGGGTTGTCGTGCTGGGTCAGGATCTGGCTGCTCATTTGGGCGGTGAAGGCCTGGTGGGTACGACTGTTCGGCTGGGTGGCCAGGCATTCACGGTGGTGGGTGTTGCCGGTCCGTGGAGCCCGCGCCCACGGTTCTATACGGACCTTCAGCAGGACGTGTTCAAGGGGCGCGAAGACTTCTTCATACCGTTAGGTGTCGCGGCAGAGATGCAGATGACGGTGTCCAACAGCGTCTTTTCATGGAGTGGTGACAAATCCCCCAATCGCCTGCAGGACGCTCGCACGTCGTGGATCCAGTTCTGGGCGGAGTTGCCTGACGCGGCCAGTGTCGAGCAGTACGAGCGCTTCCTGGGCAACTACGCACGTGCACAGCACCAGGCGGGAAGGTTTGACAGGACAACTGCACCGCGGATGGTGTCCCTGAAGGACTTCCTGGTCGAGCATCGCATCATCCCCAACGAGGTGAAGCTGCAGTTGGCGCTGTGCCTGGGGTTCCTGATCGTTTGCCTGCTGAACATGAGTGCCTTGATCTTCGCCCGCTTCATCCGCCGGTCCCATGAAATATCGGTCCGTCGGGCGCTGGGTGCGCGTCGGCAGGACGTCATCTATCAGCTCTGCACTGAAGCACTGATCATCGGCGGCTTGGGCGGGGCGGTAGGGTTGATCGTTGCAGAGGCCGGCCTCTACCTTGTGCGGACGCAGCCGGAAGACTACGCCTCGCTGGCCAACATGGATCTCAGCATGGCCGCTCTCACCATGGGCCTGGCGTGTGTCTCCAGCGTGATCGCTGCGTTCTTCCCTGCGCTGCGCGCTACCTCGGGCCGTCTGGCCATGCAGATCAAGGCGTCAGAATGAGCATTGCAGAAGTTCCCCTTGTCGTCCGCGCGCTCACCCGCAACCGCGTCATCGCGTCCATTCTTCTGGTGCAGGTGCTGGTTGCCACCGCGTGCGTGACGAACCTTGCGTTTCTGCTGTCCGAGCGGCTGGGAACCCTCACCTACAAGACGGGCCTGGAAGAGGCGAACCTGGGCGTCATCGAGACCGAGTACCTGGGGCCTGCAGCAGCCAACCCTGCAGCCTCGATCAGGACCGACCTGGAGGCCATCCGGCAACAGCCAGGCGTCGAACAGGTAGTCGCAGCAGAGTCGCTTCCCCTTTCCCAGCGCAGCTGGTCGGTGGGATTCACCAACAAGGTGCTTGAAGGCAATGACATCTCCGGTATCGTCGAGGCAGAGCCGACTGTCTACACGGCATCTTCGCCAGCAGTCCAGGTGTTGGGCCTGACCCTTGTTGCCGGCCGTGACCTGTCTGCGGGAGCGTTCGTGCCGATGGAGGCCAGCGCCGACTATGCCGGGCTCTACAAGGCAAGCGAGGCCGTTGTCTCGCAGGCACTGGCAGACAAGCTGTTTCCGGAAGGCGGCGCAGTCGGCAAGTTCCTGTATGCCGATGCGCAGCATCCCATCCAGGTGGTCGGCATCGTCAAGTCGCTTTCCCGGCCTGTTCTGAAGACCGATGCAGACAATGACATGTCACTCATCCTGCCGCTGATTCCGGACGGGCCTCGCGTGATGTTCGCCATCCGTGCCGCGGATGGGCGGCTGGCGGATGTGATTGCGTCCAGTGAGGCGGCCTTGTCGCAGCGCGACGCAAACCGCACCATCGCCCGCAGCACCTCGTTCCGGGAACTGCGCGCCGACTACTTCCGCCACGATCAGACCATGGCGATAATGTTCCTGAGCTCCGGGTTGGCGCTGTTGGTGGTAACGGCTACGGGCGTGTACGGACTGGCCAGCTTCTGGGTTCGCAAGCGGTATCGTCAGATCGGTATCCGGCGCGCATTGGGTGCCCGGAAATCCGACATCCTTCGGTACTTCCTGGTGGAGAACCTGATTCTCACCGCCACCGGGTCTGTTGTCGGCACCGTACTGGCCATCGGCCTGAACATGGCCGTGGCCCGGTACTACGAGGTGGCCAGGATCGAGACGCCATTTCTCGCCATTGGCGTACTGACCGTGCTTCTGTTGGGCCAGGCCGCAGCATTTGTTCCGGCCCGACGAGCAGCCAAAGAAGCCCCGGTGGCGATCCTGCGCAGCGCCTGACCCGGACGGGTCTGTCATCCGGCCAGTGCTCGCGCCAAAGCACCGTTCCTTACGGCTACGCGATGGCGACTCGGAGGAGTTGCGATAGACAAGGCGTATAACAGGGCAGTGGAAGAAAGGAGTAACCGGCAATGCGATGCATTCGGATACTAACCCTCCTCTCGCTCATCCTGGGTCTGCTGGGGTGCAGGGACGAGGTGGAGAGTTCAACGTATCCCATGGGTCAGAGTGGAAAGACCTGCACTGCCGACAAGGGCTTTGATCGCCACCCACCTGAAGTGGTTGTTTCCGAGCTTTCCAGACGGGCGTTGGATAGTCGCAGGTTGACTCATAAAACAGTCTGCGGCTCGGTCACCAGTTGGGAGATCCTTCCCGCGGGGGCTTCGATCAATCAGATACCTCCGTCAGATGTTTATGTAAGCGTCCGGCTGAGGGAGGACGGCTCCGTTTCCGTCAGTACGGACCGCCCATGATGTCGGCGCTGCCCCTGATGCTCGAGCATCAGGCCAGGATCACACGAGGGTAGGATTGCTACGTGTGGTGCCGGGTTCGTCGAGTACCCGGAGAGGTCAGCCTCTGGCCGGAAGCGAATCTGATCGATGACGGCGTCGCAATTCGTTTAATGCGACGGAGCCCAATTTGATGATCTGCGGAGGGTAGACAGAGAACGCTCGATGGCGCGACGGGCACTCTGCGGGCTGACGTTGTGAGTCGCTGGCGAAGCGGCTAGAGGGATTACGACCAAGGGCGGCCCGCGGTCCTCAACAAACAACGCTGCTCATCAGGCACGTACTCATTGAAGCGTCGAAACAGCGCTTCGATCCACGAGGTTCCTGCACTCTCCACCAGCAACCCGTCCTGGCTCTGGTGGTAGTCCCACCATCGCTCGAAACTGAGACGCAGGCGTTCGATATCCGGCGCCCGCGTAAGTGCATCTGCGGACATCCGGATCAGCACGCGCGAGGGCGCATTCTCCACGTCCATCACCAGCACGCCCTTGCACCGGATCTCGAAGGACGTCGCTCCGGCATGGCGCGCGTGCAGTTCAAAGCCCTCGTATGCCTTCGCGGTAACGAAGCCGAGCGCATCACTGCGCAGCTGGCGGTAATCGGCCGGCCGCAGCTTCTGGTAGGCCCACACCTGATCGCCCGCTGGCTCGGGCCACTCCAACCACATCGCGCCGATCACCGCGATGCACACCGCTGCAGCGGCAAGGCCGTGCATCTTCATTCGTCACCCCGCACACAGGCAGAAAACTCCGCGCAATAAGCGCGCTCAGTCCTTGGGTCGCATTCGCTCGTGGATGTAGGCGGTCAGCGCCAGATCGGCCATCACCAGCCCCTCCATCACCCGGTCGCCCACGTACTGCTCGGGCTCACCGTTCTGGCGCGTGCGCTCGGCCGCCAGCAGGATCTCCTGCACGATGCGTTGGCCGGTGAGCGCGCAGTCGGCATCGGACAACGCCATTTGCCGGCTGCGCAGGTGATGGCGCTCGGGCCAGGGCTGGCCGTCGGCCGCAGCGCCCGCACCGATGGCGTGCAGGATGGCGATGAGGCTGTTGGGGGCCGGGGCTGGAGCGATCGA